>JAYWIB010000604.1:0-7184 GCA_043789265.1 Chitinophagaceae bacterium | reverse complement strand
TTAAGCCTAAGTCGTGGCTGAACACAAATCAACATCATAACAACAAATAAAAAAACCGGCTATGTCAAGAATAGGTAGAAAACCAGTAGTGATTCCAAAAGGAGTTACCGTATCACTGGGTGCAGATAATGTAGTAAATGTAAAAGGTCCCAAAGGCGAGTTGAAACAAACTGTGGACAGAAACATAACAATAGAAATAAAAGGTGAGGCTGTTGAAATTGGCCGCCCTACTGATCAAATTCGCCACCGTGCCATGCATGGCTTGTACCGTTCTCTTATCAATAACATGGTAAAAGGTGTTACAGACGGATACACTAAAAAGATGGAACTGGTAGGCGTTGGTTTTAAAGCAGCCAATCAGGGAAACATTCTTGATCTGGCATTGGGTTATTCTCACAACATTATTTTTGAAATACCCAAAGAATTAAAAATAACCACCTCCCAGGAAAAGGGGCAAAACCCAATGATAAATCTGGAAGGGATAGATAAGCAGTTGATCGGCCAGGTATGTGCAAAAATTCGTGGCCTGCGTAAGCCTGAACCATACAAGGGCAAGGGTGTAAAATTTGCCGGCGAAGTACTTAGAAGAAAAGCTGGTAAGAGCGCTGGTAAGTAGGCATTTTCTTAAACAGGAGTAAGGCAAAAATAAAAGTAACAGTTTTAGTTAATAAACCTAAACGCCCCACAGGGGAATGAAGGAAAAATATTATGAATAACAAATCATCTGCACGTCAAAAAATAAAATACCGCATCCGTAAAAAGATAAGTGGTGTTTCTGTTAAGCCACGCCTCAGTATTTTTAGAAGCAATACTGATATTTATGCACAGCTCATTAATGATGACAATGGTGTTACCATTGCTGCAGCATCTTCACGTGATAAAGACATCAAGGCACAAAAGGTAAATAAAACAGAACAGGGTAAACTGGTTGGCAGCGCCATCGCAAGAAAAGCAGTGGAACTGGGTGTAAATACAGTAGTGTTCGACAGGGGTGGATACATTTATCATGGCCGTGTAAAAGCAGTGGCAGAAGGTGCAAGGGAAGGCGGATTGCAATTTTAATTACAACATTTTAAATACTAACAATACATGTTAAAAGCAAACGATAACAGGGTTAAAGCCGGCGAACTGGAATTGAAAGAAAAAGTGGTATCTATCAACCGTGTGGTTAAAACTACCAAGGGTGGCCGTGCTTTCAGCTTTTCTGCACTGGTGGTGGTTGGCAATGGTAACGGTATAGTGGGTCAGGGATTGGGTAAAGCAAAAGAAGTACAGGAAGCCATTACAAAAGGCATAGAAGATGCAAAAAAGAACCTGATAAAAGTTCCCATTATGCATGGCACTATCCCGCATGATCAATGGAGCAAGGAAGGTGCAGCCAAGGTATTGATTAAGCCAGCGGCGCATGGTACGGGTGTTATTGCAGGAGGCAGCATGAGGGCAGTATTGGAAAGCGCCGGTGTTACCGATGTATTGGCAAAAAGTTTGGGTTCAGCCAATCCGCACAACGTGGTAAAAGCTACTGTAAAAGCACTGGCCACTTTACGTGAACCGATTGCAGTTGCAAAAACAAGAAACATTAGTTTAAAGAAAGTATTTAATGGATAAAAGTTATAAGTATTAAGTGGTAAGTAATAAGAATGATTCTGCACTTACAACTTATAACTTACAACTTACAACTTATTATTATGGCAAAGATTAAAATAACTCAGCTCAAAAGTGTAATTGACAGACCGGAGCGTCAGAAAAGAACCATGGTAGCCCTGGGATTAAAAAAGATGAATGCATCTGTAGAAGTAGAAGCTACGCCGCAGATATTAGGAATGGTTACCAAAGTTAATCACCTGATAAAAGTGGAAGAACTTGCTTAATGAATAATAGCAATGCCTTGAAGCAATTTCTATTCATTGTCAGCTAACAATTATCAAATAAAAAGCGAGGGGTGATACCCCGTAAGTACAAAATCAATAAACATGAATTTACACACATTAAGACCCGCCAAAGGAGCTACACACAAAGAAAAACGCATTGGCCGTGGTGAAGCAAGTGGTAAGGGTGGTACTTCCACAAAAGGTAATAAGGGCGGACAGAGCCGTGCAGGTTATAAAAGTAAAATGGCACACGAAGGCGGACAAATGCCTATTCAGCGCAGGATACCAAAGCGTGGATTTAAAAATATCAACCGCATTGATTATAAAATTATCAACGTAGGACAGGCAGATCATTATGCAGAAAAATATGGAATTTCTGAATTTACTGCTGAAAACTTATATGTGAATGGTTTAATAAACCGTACCGACAATGTGAAATTGTTAAGTGTGGGAGAATTAAAAGGAAAGTTTACTTTTAAAGTACATGCAGCAAGTGCAAAAGCAAAAGCTGCGGTAGAAGCTGCCGGTGGTACTGTAGAGATAGTAAAATAATTACCCGATATTTGCAGGCGCATTCCTGCTTGCCTGTATGGGCAGGTATGATAAGCGCCTTTTTTAGTTATTGAAAAATATTTAAAACGTTTCAGTCCGTGAAGAAATTCATCCAAACACTCAAAAATATCTGGAGCATTGAAGAGCTGCGTAAAAAGATATTGTTCACTTTACTGCTCATCTTTATTTACCGTTTAGGTTCCTTCATTGTGTTGCCGGGTGTAGATCCCAATAAACTGGACGCCCTTACCAACAGTACTAAAAGTGGTATGCTTGGCTTGCTGGATGCCTTTGTGGGCGGGGCTTTTCACAAGGCTTCCATTTTAGCATTGGGTATTATGCCTTATATTTCTGCTTCTATTTTTATGCAGTTGGTTACTATACTGGTGCCCCAGATGCAGAAGATTCAGAAAGAAGGAGAGAGCGGAAGAAAGAAAATAAATCAATGGACACGGTATCTTACAGTATTGGTTACTGCCTTTCAGGCAGCAGCTTATATTGGCTACTTAAAAAGTCCAGGCATTGCAGAAGCACTCATTGAATCTTACAGCAATTATTTTATTGTATCTACAGTTATTATTTTAACAGTGGGTACTTTATTTGTAATGTGGCTGGGCGAAAAAATTACTGACAAAGGTTTGGGCAACGGTACTTCCATCATCATTATGATGGGTATTCTTGCACGTATGCCAGAGGCATTTATGCAGGAGTTTACATCCAGATTTACAAGCGGTGCTGCAAGAGGCCTGTTGCTGTTGCTGATAGAAATTGGTTTACTGCTCGCAATCATTATGGGATTAATAATGCTGATACAGGGTACAAGAAGGGTTCCGGTAAATTATGCTAAGCAAATTGTTGGTAACCGGCAGTTTGGTGGTGCAAGAAATTTTCTTCCATTAAAAGTAAATGCATCGGGTGTAATGCCAATCATTTTTGCACAGGCAATATTATTTTTACCAACGATATTTTCTGGCTTTACGGGTGGAGGATGGGCCAGGTATTTTACTGACCATACCAACTTTGTTTACATGATTGTGTACTCAGTGGCAGTAATAGCATTTACATTTTTATACACGGCCTTAATCTTTAACCCAAAACAAATGGCAGAAGATTTAAAGCGCAACAATGGTTTTATTCCCGGAGTAAAACCAGGCCAGCCCACCGCAGATTATATCGGCACTATTATGGACAGAATTACTTTGCCAGGCGCTGTATTGCTGGCACTGGTGGGTATTTTGCCTGGTTTTGTACAATTGATTTTAGGTACGCAGCAAAGCTGGTCAACATTTTACGGTGGTACTTCTTTGTTAATTATGGTAGGTGTTATTTTAGATACACTGCAGCAGATAGAAACACAATTGCTGATGCGCCAGTACGATGGCTTAATGAGTACCGGTAGAATACAGGGCAGGCAGGCGGTGGCAAGCGGTATGTAAGTTTTCAAAAAAATTTCCCGGCAAGGAAATTTTTGAAAGATAAAAATATTTGGACCCTGGCTGTTAAAGTCAGGGTTTCTTTATAACAGTAATAAAATAAACTTTACTCCGGCATACAGATATGATATACTATAAATCGCAGGAAGAAATAGAGTGGATGAGGCAAAGCAGTTTGCTGGTAAGCAACACACTTGCAGTAATTGCTAAGGCAATACAACCGGGTATCACCACCTTTGAACTTGATCAGATAGCAGAAAAATTTATTGCTGACAATGGAGCAAAGCCTTCTTTTAAAGGCTATGGCAAACCGGCATTTCCATATGCATGCTGCATGTCAGTAAATGATGCGGTGGTGCATGGCTTTCCTACAAAGGAACCGCTTAAAAGCGGCGATATTGTTTCTGTAGATGTTGGTGTATTTAAAAATGGATTTCATGGAGACAGTGCATATACGTTTGCGTTAGGCGAAATAGCACCTGAAGTAAAAAAATTATTGGGCGATACCAAAGCGTCGCTGTACAAAGGAATTGAAAAAGCAGTACACGGCAACAGGGTGGGGGATATAGCCTATGCCATTCAATATTATACCGAAAAAGAAAGAGGCTATGGTGTGGTAAGAGAATTGGTTGGGCATGGCCTGGGCAGGCACCTGCACGAAGATCCACAAGTGCCTAACTATGGTAAAAGAGGCACTGGTGCTAAACTGCGGGAGCACATGGTAATAGCAATCGAACCCATGATTAACCTCGGAACAAAAAGTGTATACCACGATAAAGATGGATGGACGATTAGAACGGAAGACGGCAAACCCGCTGCCCATTATGAACACACGGTTTGCATCCAAAAAAATAAAGCAGATATCCTTTCTTCATTTACCGAAATAGAAGCAGCAGAAAAAGCCAATGCATATTTGTGTTCAGATTACTGAGCTGGGCAGCTAATCTGATTGTTTACTACAATTGTTTTACAGCTTTATCATTTATCTGCCTCAGCCTTTTGCAAAGTATTTTAATAAAACCCATTGCTACTTCCGGCCTGGAATCTATCAGTTCATAAAAAGGTTCCTGATCTATTTTAAACAGAAAGCAATCTGTAGCCGCAGTGGCAGAGGCGCTCCTTGTTTCTGCATCCAGTAAAGACAATTCTCCAAACACTTCTTTTTCTCCCAGTACAGCAAGGCCAATTTTCCCTTTGTGTATCTGCACCTGGCCGGAGAAGATGATGTACATGCAATCACCCGTTTCGCCTTCTTCAAAAATTATTTCATCCTGCTCCACTTCCGCTTCCTGCATCAGCGGTGCCAGTTCGGCAAGTATTGTTTCCGGAGTATCTTTAAAAATACTCAGCGATTTTAAAAGCAATACTTTTTCAATCAGCAGTAATTGTTGGTTCGAGGAAGTCATGGCAGTTGTTTTTTATGATGTTTCAAATGTATGAAATTACTATTTTGCAAATTCAGCAGTTTCTTTCAGCAGCCTGTTTTCCGATAAAATATATTTATCAATAATGACAGAGTCCAGTGTATGCTGTTGCTTTTTAGAAGTGTATAAGGAGCAGGCCATCGTCCAGTAATGATAACTGTGTTTACCTTCTGTAAGTATTTTAATAAGTATCATTTCTACTTTCTCAAAAAAATCCGCAGGATATAATTTGTGCAGTTCATTTTGCCGGTTACTAATGTCGCCAGGTTCAAAAATAACGGAAAACTTATTAGCCAAATCTTTACGTACCAGCATTTCAATTATTTCCAGCGCATTGATGATGGTTTCTTTTTTGCCTGCGAGGTAAGCCGATCTAACCTGATTTATTTTTTCCCTGTCGTACATCACACCAAAAATATAAAGCAATGAATCTCTCAGTTCGTCCAGTTCTATTTTTAATGAATTAATTAAAACCTGATATTTTTCTTTTTTATTTTCAAGCCGTGTTTGCATGTAAACAACGCCGGCACTGTACTCCAGCAGCAGCAATGCTTTATCTTCAAATAAATGGCGGTGTTTTCCTTCAGGTATATACTGGCTCCGAAACAATGCTTTTAGCACAGGCTTGTGCAGTTCTGGCCCGGCTGATAATAGATGTAAAAGTAAATGATGTGCATGATGGCCATTTATTTTACCAGCAAGCTGTACCAGTTTCTCTTTGTGAAGCTGTGTAATGTCTTTGCCTGAAATGGCCTGCTGCATAATTACCACCGCCTCTTCCCCGGCAAGCGACAGTGCATGCAGTGCAGCTTTTTCATCGGTGTGCAGCATTTTTATACACTCACCAAGCAGGCGGTGGTTTTTAGTACAGCCTGCCGCCGCCAGTGCATGTGTGCGTACCATTTTATTTTCTGATTGCAGTAAGGGCAAAAGCAATTGATGTAGCTGGTGATTTTTTAACCCGCCAATAATTTTTGCTGCATTTGCCTGCTCGGCGGGGTCTTCAGAAGCAGCCATTTCATGAAGGCACGCTGTTGCTTTTTTCTCCAGTTCGCCATGTCCTTTTTTTAGTATGGCAGATACAGCGGCATTTTTAATAATACTGTTATCATCCTCAAGCAAAGGACGCATCAAATCAGCATCTGCATTGTCTTTGCAAAGCAATGTAATTACACAGGCAATAATGGCGGGTGAATTATTTTTGTGCAGCAAAGGGAGCAAGTCATTTTTTTCAAAATCGATATTCATTTCACTCATTAAACTCAGCGCTTCCAGTTTTACTTTTTCTGCAGGGTTAGCTAATGCTGCCATCAGCAGCTCATGCGACAATTCTTTTCTTCTGCTGTCAAGTATCTTTAAAATATTGAGTGCTTCTGTTTCATCGCCAGTTTGTATTTTCTCTTTCAGCCACTTTACTGTCTGGCTATCGTTTATTTTTAAATCATCCCTGTTAAAGTAACGGCTGCGTATAGTTTTTACAATTGTTTTCAGGTACTCTTTATTTGTTTTGTAAATACCGGTAATCCATACCACACCCAGCGCCAGCAGTATGTAATAAATATTTGTAAGGTCGTTGCTGCGCTGATAATAAAAAACGGCCAGCAGCAAAATGCCTGTAAATAAAGAAGCAAAAGGATCCATTATGCCTTTGATAATGGTATGTGCACGCAGTCTTTCATGCGTGGGCAATGGCTGCATGATGGTTAAAAAAACAGGAGAGTTGATAGAAGAGCGCAATACATCCACGGCAATGGCTGTAACGCCAAACAAATAAAAAATAATCTTGCTGCCCGGCGAATAATATTTTGTTGCCAGCACCATGCTTATCAGCACCATCATGGCTACGGGTGTTATCAGCAGCGAGTTGATAATGCCTAAGCGGTTGATTAACCTGCTTGTAAAAA
>JAYWIB010000603.1:0-2045 GCA_043789265.1 Chitinophagaceae bacterium | reverse complement strand
CATTCACATAGAGGGGTTAAAGCTATTTGTAGTCCGCTGGTTTTTTCTTACCCAGCACTTCCACCCTTACACGTGTAAGGCCGGATGAAACATAATTGAGTTTAACAGCAGCAGCTTTTGTAAGATCCACCAGGCGCCGCATGGAAGGATGCAGCCGGTCATTTACTTTTACCACAGCCCACTTGCCATTGCGCAGGTTGGTAATTTTTACCCATGTACCCAGCCTGAGTACATTGCAGGCGCAGGTCATTTTTTTTTGGCTGAACAGCTCGCCGCTTGCTGTTTTGCGTCCGTTAAATTTATTGGCGTAAAAACTTGCCTGGCCATAGAATATTTTCTTTGCTGAAATTTTAGATGCTGTTTTTTTTATCACCGTATCCTGTGCATGCCCCAGCACAAAAACAACATTGCAGAAAAAAAATAAAAGAAAAAACCGGGCAAAGCAATGCACAACATTAGAGGATGATCTCATCGAAGCGATAATGGAATTAATTACCTGATTGAAAAATACTTTTCTCTCAATGCTTTGTCCCCGCCGTAAATATCATCATAAAATTTGATTTTTCCATCT
Organism: Chitinophagaceae bacterium; assembly: GCA_043789265.1. Taxonomy (GTDB): domain Bacteria; phylum Bacteroidota; class Bacteroidia; order Chitinophagales; family Chitinophagaceae; genus Ferruginibacter. The sequence continues at coordinate 1,474 of JAYWIB010000603.1, read as the reverse complement.
TTGCCTTCGCAGGTAAAATAATTAATGAAAAGCGGCAATGGATTTTTTACGTTAATGCGCCTGGTTTTTTTTTCTGCAAGCCAGTTGCTGATGGAGTCAGCAGTATAGCGAAGTGAATCGCCAGGTGCAAGATTCATACTGTCGTTGCGTGCTATGTATGTGGCAAGTGCCTGCCACTCCTGCACCCGCACACAGCCATGGCTAAATGCACGGGATGTGTTTTTAAAAAGATAACGCTGGTTGGTATCATGCAGGTAAACCGCATAAGGATTTTCAAAATTAAATTTAAACACACCCAGTGCATTGTCGTCGCCACTGTTCTGCATTACTTTATAAGGAATGCCTTTTGTGTACTTACTCCAGTTTACCGAAAAAGGATTTACCGTCTCCCCTTTACTGTCTACCAGCTTAAGCCCGATACGTGACAGGTAATTGGGATTGTTTTTAAGCTTAGGTAAATATTGTTTTGCAATAATGCTGGTGGGTACTGTCCACGTTGGATAAACAACCATGTTGCTGATGCTGCCTTTTAAAATTGGTGTGGGCGTGGCAGGTTTGCCGCAAATAATTTTTGATTCCAGCGCCAATGTATCGTTGTCCCAAAGCTGCAGGTAATAACCCGGCAGGTTTACCCAAACATATTTTTGAGGAAGACTGTCGGGCAGCAGCTTATACCTGTCTAATGTAATGGCAATGCGGTAAAAACGTTCCACATCATTGCCATTCATTATTTTTATCAATGCTGCAGATACAATACCATCCTGCTTAACGCCTTTTATTTTTTGATATTTTTTTACAGCGGTATTCAGTTGTGCAGAATCCGGCAGCTTGCCGGTTACATCTATGCATTTGCTTTCAGCCAGCCTTTTTTGCAATGCTTTTATAAATAAAAGAGAATCTTTTTCATCTTCTTTTTTATATGGGTACAGCACATACGTGTACACGTTTCTATCCATACTGTCGGCAAATTTTTTGATGCCTGACTTTAAATTATTGTACCCTTTGTGTGCAGGTTCGGCTGTATGTATTGCGGCACTCAATTGTGCTGAGCCAAGCAATTGCTGCAAACTGTGTACAGTAAAAGAAGCAGTTTTTCCAGTATCATTAAAAAAATAAGTACTGTCTGCAGTGAGCCGTCCGAATTTTAAATCTTTAAATATCCTCAGGGCAGCTTCTGTAAGCAGCACATCTGCTTTTGCCCACAATACAGCATTCATATGCTGCACAGAATCTGTATCCAGCGTAGTTTTTAGCGCCCATATTTTTTTGGCATTGTAATCTTTTGGAAACAATCCAAACAGTTCTGCATCATTGATAAATTTTAACAACGAGTCGGCCAGCGGTTGCCATTTTTCCTTTTTGCTCCACACCGCCTTAAAATTATTTTCGTTGTAAAAACGCCGCACCAGCAGGCTCAGTATAATTTTTGTGCTGTCATCTATTTTACCTGCGTTGTTTACAGCGTATTGCAGTA
>JAYWIB010000602.1:0-7188 GCA_043789265.1 Chitinophagaceae bacterium | reverse complement strand
GGTTAAATAATTTTTATTAATCAAGCTTAGTGTCTTCTGTTTATCATAGTCTTACTCTTGAGCTGAAATTTCCACTTTCACTCTTTTTATATTTTCCCGGATTATTAATAATAATTTGAATGCCGCCTGCATTATCTTTTTACAAGATTCATTATCAGCATTTCATTCTCATTTGGTTTTTGCTTTTGGTCGAATGCCATTATAGACTGTTCCAGCACTTTTTTCAGAACCATTTTTACACGTGTCTTTTTCAGGTTAAGCACCAGGTGGCGGGTTTACATTTTCTTTATATACCATCACATTATCGTTATTGTAAAAATAAATGGTATTCACCTTGGGTGTATGGATGTTGGATTCGGCAACCCAATAACCTTTTTCTGATACACATTTTGGAGTCGGGTAAGCAATTGTTTCTATTGAGTCTTCTGCTGACTGTGCAAAAAGGGTAATTGAAAAAAAGTTAAGTAATAAAGTAAAGCTGGTAGCAAAAAAGATCTTTTTCATAATTGATAAATTTATTTGTTTAAAATTTGTTGAATTGATTGATGATGTAAAACAAAATGCGACGTTTGTCTACTTGAGCCTTAATAACATAGCTTTTGTCTTGGTCTGGTTAAATAATTTTTATACTGAGTCTAAGTGTCTTCTGTTTCTCATTGTATTACTTCTTCGCCGGATATTCCACAGATCGGCAGCAGTAAATGTTTTAAAAGGAACAAAGCCCATAGCTATAGATTCATTTACAACCGTTGTTAATGTATTTGTTTGTTCTTTACTGATTTTTGAAAAGTTAATTTCTGAATGCTTTTTCATAATGTGTTTTATTTTAATTTTAGTTTGGTTCATTATTTTATTTTTAATAATAACATGAATAGTTTACCATTTAGAAAATATTATTCCCGGTGCATATGGCGTACACATTGCAAGATCGTCAGGTTTATGGTTTGTGATTTGACAGTTATAAATTTGCTGTCATACAGTAATAACTACGTTTCCCTTTTTGTGTCCTTTTTCAACATAGCTATGAGCTTCGGCAATTTCTTCAAGTGGATAGCTTCTGTCAATAACTGGTTTCAGTTGCCCTGCTTCAATAACGCATTTGAGGAAGATTAAATCTTCAGCCGTTTCGTTTATCCCCCCTCCAATTACTTTTTTGCTGCTTGTCATGGAAACCCATAGACCCCTAAGAACCGGAGACAATGACATGTGAACAACTCTTAGATAGTATCCATTTTTCTTTAGTGATTTTACACAACCTGCAAAAGGGCTTTTGCCCACTGTGTCGAAAATAATATCGTAGGCCTCACCGCTTTTACTAAAGTCTTCCTTCTTATAATCAATCACCTTATAAGCTCCCAGCGATTTCACCATTGCTACATTCTGGGTACTGCATACACCGGTAACATCTGCACCAAAGTATTTGGCAAGCTGAACTGCAGCGGTGCCTACTGCGCCAGAAGCTCCATAAATTAAAACTTTTTGTCCGCTCTTGATTTTTGCTTTTCTAAGAAAATGCAATGCAGTAGTTCCCCCAAAAGGAACGGCTGCGGCTTCCTTATAAGTGAGGTTGACTGGCTTTATTGCAAGTACTCCTTTTTCTGGCAAACATTTGTACTCCGCATAAGCACCCAAACTCATGCCCGTAGTTCCATAAATAGGGTCACCTTCTTTAAACAGTTTTACATATTTGCCCACTGCTTCAATTTCACCGGCAAGCACAACCCCCAGGATTGTTTTTTTAGGCCGTATCAATCCAAACATGAACCTGACGGCAAAAGGGTCAGCTTTTCGCAGGCGCACATCTCCCGAATTAACTGCTGTTGCATAAACTCTAACCAATACTTCGTTGTCTTTTGGCGAAGGGGTTTCTACTTCTTTAAGTTGAAGAACTTCAGGTGAGCCGTATTGCTCATAAACAATTGCCTTCATTGTATTTTTATTTTGATATTATAGATTTTGTTTTAAATGATGCTAATGTTCGGTTAAACAGTAATAACTATGCTTCCTATTTTATGCCCGCTTTCTACATATTCATGCGCCTGGGCAGCCATGCATAACGGGTAATGGTGATCAACAATGGTTTGTATTTTTCTTGCAGCCAATAACTCTTTGAGGTCAGCGAGATATTTCAGGCGTGTTTTAACTGGTAGCATCCCTGTAGCTGACGACTTTGCTTTTCTACCGCCAACTATTGATGTCCATATCATTTGAATAAAAAGTGGCAAGCTAATTACAGACGAGAGATATACTCCCTTTTTAGTGAGTGAATTTTTACAGGCGGTGAATGTACTTTTACCTACTGTATCAAAAATGATATCATATTGTTTACCGTTTTTGGTAAAGTCAGTTGTAGTATAGTCAATAGTATCATCAGCTCCTAATATTTGCACTAGTTCGAGGTTACTGCTGCTGCATACTGCAGTTACTTCTGCACCAAAATACTTTGCAATTTGTACGGCGTAGGTACCTAATGCTCCCGACGCACCATTTATCAGCACTTTGTCTCCTGCCTTTATCTTCCCCAATCTCTTTAAAAAATTCATTACTGTAATGGCACTTCCTGTTATTGGGGCAGCTTCAGTATAACTCGTATTTGCCGGCATAGTAGTTATTACATCATTTTCATTTAAACATACATACTCAGCATAGCAACCCAGTCCGGTAGTTCCGCCAAAAACTTTATCGCTCATTTTAAATAAGGTAACATCCTTGCCTGTTGCCACAACCTGGCCTGCAAATTCAAACCCGGGTACTATTCTTTTTGGTCCCTTTAAACCAGTGTAAAGCCTGCCTATATATGGTTTTCCTTTCCTCATCATGATGTCTGCTGCAGTTGCAGTAGTGGCATACACCCTTACCAACACTTCGTTTGGCTTAGGGTTAGGCCTTTCAACCTCTTTCAGTTTAAAAACTTCGGGTGATCCGTATTGTTGGTAACCGATTGCTTGCATTGCTTTTTGTTGAGTTGATGATAAAATGCCTGTTCCAATTGCAGAACCATGATGTTGTTATGATTCTGCAACAAAACTAAGCAGCAAGCATTGCGCAAACGTTCTGTATTCACTCAGGAAAGTGCCGTAATATAATTCCGAACCAATAGGGAGATTATTGAAGCTTTAAATATTCCTTGGGAGTTAAACCGGTTTCTTTCTTAAAGTAGGTATTAAAAACAGTTTTAGAGTTAAAACCGCTGTCATAAGCAAGCCCTATCAGGGTAATTTGCTTATTCTTTGGGTCATTGCTAAGCTTTTTAAAAGCTTCAATCCGGTAATGGTTGATGTATTCGTTAAAATTCTTACCAATGCTCTCATTTAACAACCATGAGAGTTGATTTGGGTGTAGGGGCAGCTGCTTTGCCAGGGTGCGTAGCGATAGTTCGGGGTCCAGGTAGGGGCTTTCATCCTGCATGTGCTGCTGCAATCTTGCGATACAACTGGCAACAGCATCCGGCTCCATTAGCTCTTTCTTTTTCCTGTTAAGGATGACTAATGCTTCGCTTTGATAAATGATCTTGTGAAATGCAACATACCTGGGATCAGCCTTAATGGAATTGACCAAAGGGTCCGCAAAATTAAAAAGCAGGAAAGAAGATTTGGTTGCTATTGATTCCCTTATCCATTCAAATGCCTTGTCGATTTCCCCGCCTACGGCATAGGTAAAAAACAGGTAAGCATGTGCCCGGTAACCTTCAGGACCTTTCACAAATTCTAATAATGCTTGCAGGCACCGTGCCATATTCTTTGGGTCTTTTTTTACTGCGTAGGCAATGGTTGTAAATCCTAGCTTATCGCCTTCCACCAACATACCCTCCGGCATGTTTTCAAAATAATCAATAACCTCCTGCCACCTGCTCATCTTTAGTAAGCAGTAACATTTTACTGAATGTGCAGGTGTGTTTTTCGGGTTATACTCAAGGCACTTGTTAAGTTTTTCCAGAGCCCCTGAATAATCTTCTACCATGTAGTGAAAATAGGCACTGAAGAAATGTGTCTCCTGCGATAAGGGATTAATACTTAACGATATTTGTAAATGCTCCAATGCTTTCTCTTTATTCCCTGCTATTATGTATAAAAAAGACATGAACTGCTGTGCCTCCACATAATTAGGCTTAAGTTCAATGGCCTTTGATGTCTGATTAAATGATTCTGTGTAGTCGCATGCAGTAAAAAAAGCAAGCTGCGCAAGCTGGTAGTGTACACCAGGCAATTGATCATTTAGCAAAAGTGCCTTGTTCGTTAATTCGGCTGACTTTTGCCAGGCTTCTAGCGCAGGCATAAAACCAGTTGCCGCCATAAATCCATAACATTCGGCAAGTCCCAGGTAACTCTCTGTGTGATTGGGATCAAGTTCAAGCGCCTGCTCATAAAGTGAGATTGCTATTCGTTTATCATCAGGGTTCCATTTATTTGAATGGTATTTAGCTTTCAAAGAAAATTCATAAGCATCAATATTTTCGGTTTGCTTATCAACAAGACGATCCTGTATTTCGAAGTGTCCAAAATTCTCCCTTAATTTATCTGCTATTAGCAGGCTTATCTCATCCTGTATCTCAAAAATGTTCTCTAGCTTTCTATCCCATGTCTCTGACCAAAAGTGAAAGTCCTCCTTAGCCTGTATCAACTGTGCTGTTATCCTGATCGTATCACCAGATAGCCTTACACTTCCTTCGAGTATGACAGAAGCATTTAATTCCTTCCCGATCTGCTTTACAGGTATATTTTTATTTTTAAAAAAGAAAGAAGAGGTTCGGGAGACTACTTTTAAATTACTGATCTTAGCCAATGCATTAATGATTTCCTCGGTAATGCCATCACTAAAATATTCATTCTCTGCACTAGCACTTATGTTTACAAAGGGAAGTACGGCAATTGTTTTAGTTAATACAATACGCTTTTCCTTTAGCTCTGATGGCAATGGAAGAATATTCTCCGATGGTTGCTGTACTTTTTTCTCCTTCATTGAGGAACATTTGAATATGTATATCTAACCTTATTTTTTCACAGTATTGGAATTAGGAGAAAACCCGTTGAAGAACTGTTGTTTGAACTTCTTCAGGCTTTTCAGTTATTATTGATTTAGATTCAAGTTAAGCATAAAAGCAGGGAGAATTCCATTTGTCGGGCTATATCCAAGATTACGCTATTTTCCTCAACGTATTATCAGATGTGAAATCTTCATTAGCATTTTCCCAAAAAGGTTTCGGTTTCTAAGCCATTAACCTTCAGGCTGGTGTGATCTTCTTCCAGTACCATAGCAGTGGCATGAGCAAAGCATATAAATAATGGCAGGAACAAGTGGACTAAGGCTTGGGGTTGTTGGAAATAATTGAATTCTTCGTTGCACAGGATGGCACTAGTGTGAGGGTTTGTGTATATGTCGGGTGTCGATTCCAGCAAAAATATCCCACCTGGTCCACACAGAATACACATTACAAAATGGTCAGGTATTATGGCTTGTGAGTTGACAAATGTAAATTTGCTGTCGTACCGAAATCCCTACATTTCCTCATTTGCTCCCTTTTTCAACATCGCTATGGGCTTCAGCAGTTTCTTCAAATGGATAGCTTCTGGCAATAACCAGTTTCAGTTGGCCTGCTTATATAAGACTGTTGAGAATAATTTACTAAAATCCCAATTGCCACATTACAAATGCCCTGTTAGTACCTGGCTATGCCCACATACTTTGTCATTTTTGAAATTATAAATGGTAGTTCCAAATGTTTTTATTGAATGTGGAAAATCTTCAATATTTCGAAGATTTATTCCCGTCCAGGTAATTGCAACATATTCGCCATCAGAAATTGTATGTTGAATTTCGAAATGAATGTCTGGAAATGAATTAGAGGAATAGTTTAACCTGGTTTCAAATTCGGTAAGGTTCAAAGTCTTTCCCTCCCAGGGGTCACCTGTATCAATATGAATTGTATATTCAGGATGTACAAGGGTGGCAATGGAATTAATGTCTTTTTCATTCCATACTTTTTGCATAAAATCCTTTAATATTATTTCATTTTTCATGTACCTGTTTAATTGAAATTATAAATCTTAAAATTGTTATTCTCATTCTCTCTATGGCAATTACCAAACCCAACCTATTATGAAATTGAAGAAAATTTAAGCCGCAAGCTGTTACTAACTACACTAACACTGCTTAGCGCCATCGCTGCTCCGGCAATCATTGGATCTAGTAAGAATCCATTGATAGGATATAAGATACCGGCCGCAAGGGGAATACCAATCAGGTTATAAATAAATGCCCAAAATAAATTTTGCCTGATGGTACGAACAGTTTGCCGTGAAAGTTTTAGAGCTTTTGGAATACTGTTTAGGTCAGAAGTGATGAGTGTCATTTTCGCCACATCCATGGCAATATCGCTGCCTCTTCCCATAGCGATGCTTACATCCGCCTGAGCCAATGCATGACTATCATTAATGCCATCGCCAACCATCGCCACAATTTTACCCCGCCGTTGCAATTCTTTTACAAAGGCTGCTTTGTCAGCGGGCATTACCTCTGCTTTAAACTTTTGAATGCCAGCCTCCTTAGCAATAGCGGCAGCGGTTTGACGATTATCGCCTGTAAGCATGAACACTTCAATGCCTTGACTCTGTAACTGCCGGATAGCATCTTTTGATGTTGGCTTTATCTTATCTGCAATAGCAATTACTGCAACTACATTATTGTCTTCAACAAATGACACTACAGTTTTCGCCTGTTGTTGCCATTGAGCTATTTGCTTCTGCAGATGAGTATCCAACTTTACTCCTTTCTCCGATAATAATTTTGCATTGCCCACCAGGTATGTTTTATCTTTATATACCGCTGTAACACCTTGCCCGGTTATACTTTCTATACTGTTTAGCTTTACAGCCTTAACCAGCTTGGTATCCAGGTATTGTACAACTGCTTCTGCAAGCGGATGTTCCGATTGCATTTCAATAGCTAATAAAATTTGTTTCAACGCAGCCTCATCTTCGCCTTCAACGAAAAGCATTTCGTCAACCGTTGGGCGGCCTTCTGTGATAGTTCCTGTTTTATCCAGGATCACTGCATTTACTTTATGTGCCAGTTCCAGGCTCTCGGCATCTTTGATCAGAATATTGTGTTCAGCACCTTTACCCACACCCACCATAATGGCAGTTGGAGTTGCCAAACCGAGTGCACAGGGACATGCAATAACAAGCACTG
>JAYWIB010000601.1:0-7193 GCA_043789265.1 Chitinophagaceae bacterium | reverse complement strand
AACAAAACAACTTGCCGTTGAGGGTGGGGTTACCATGATCGGTAGGTGGGGGTATCATAAATCGGTAGGTGGGGGTATCATGCATCGGTGCCTACACTCGGATGAAAATATCGCTAAGAAAAAGGACAAGACCCTTTCTAAACACTATACAATTTTAGTGAATGGAAATAAGCAGAAGATATTAAACTATAAAATTAGACCAGCACTAAATGACAACAATGTGAGGATATTAGAGTTGATTTCTAAGTTCAAATTTGCTGCTAATCTTAACACTGACAAGACTATCTCTGTTGTAATTGACAAGGGTGAAAAATTAAATCTTGAAGGAACTCTTTCTTTTGCTGCAATTGCTATTGGGAATTACTCATTAGGTAACTATTCAGTTCCAAAAGTAGCGATTAAGTGTAAAGCGTTTAAAACGTTATTTCCTGATTTGATGGTTGTATCAATAACAGACCTTAAGATGGCAAATACATTTGCGCTGTCAAGGGTTTTAAACTGACCGGATATTTTTTGTTTTACTTTAATATTCCTGATTGCCCTTTCTGAACCATTATTATCTGGTGGTACATTGGGCTGCACTAAAAAATATAGGATACACTCCTGTTTTGCCAACAACTTCTTTTGCAGGGTTATTGATTTTGCATGCGCTGCGTTAATTGGATAAAGCAGCAGTTGATGTAGTTTATCAAAAAGGGCTTGCCGTTTTATATTGGGGTAATAATAATCGGCATTTATCAATTCTTTTTTGAGTTGTATTGCATCTTGCAAAAGCGCTTTAATATCTTTTGCCCATTCACATTTATCTTTATACAGTGCATTGATATAGTTAAGGTCCCTTAGTAAATGGGCGCAACATATTTGATGTCCTTTTGCATCCATTTGAAAATGGCATGGCCATCTGTCGTGTACCAATACAGCATTGGGCAAACCGTTGCTGAAGGCATCTTTTATGGTTTGGTACCCTCTGCCTGCGGCACATAAAATGTAAGTAAGCTGATTGTTCTGCCAGGTCCATGCCCAATGGTTTTTACCATTGATATTTACGCCTGTTTCGTCTGCACCTATGCAAGTGGCCTGTTCTATTTTTGCTTTTATTTGCTGGTACATAGGCGTTGCCTTTTTTGCCATGCGCTGCAATATATTGTATATGCCACCTGTGCTTAGTGGGAGTCCCATTACATCTTTTAAAAACTCCTGCATCCTGCTATATGGCACGTATTGCCTGGCATGTAAATAGCTTACCAGCGTTTCTACATTGGGGCCGTATTGTACAGGGCAGGCTACATGCAGGGGGAAGCTGCCCTGCATGGTATGGCCACAGCTGCACTGCTTTTTGAACACCTGGTGTTCTATACATTTTAAAACGATTGGTGGTATATCCAGCAACTGCCGGGTACTTACCAATACCCCAGGGTGGTTGCTTAAATGATTGCCACAATTGCTACAGGCATCAGGGCTGTGTTTTATAATTTCATGTACCTCACTGCTGCATTGCAGGGTGGTGCCTTCATGCCCTGGCTGGCCGCCTGCCTTCTTACCAGTGGGCAGGCGAAGGCTTTGGTTTTTTTTGGGCCGGTTTTGGTCTTGCGATGGGGGTATATGGCTATTGTTACTGTTCTTCTTATTTTTTAAAATTGCATTTTCTACTTCAAGGATTTTTATCCTTGCTTCTAATTGCTCAATTTTTTGCAGTAAGGTTTGTACCAATAGCTGAATATCCAATGTGAAAAATATTGAACTGCAAAGTTGAGGTGCAAATATGCTACAACCCACTATTAGCAAGGTTTATATTCCACAATTGCCAATAGTTGTTCACAAAAAAAGCAGGCAAAAAGACGATTTTTAAAAACCACCACTCTACAAGAGGATATTCAAAAAAATAAAATTGCACAATTGAAATATGGCAATCTAAAAGGGTAGGGATTTATCCTAAAAAAGATTAATTGTTAGCCTGCATGATAGCAATGTGCATAACTTTGAGATTCTAAAAATAATAAGGCAATTCTAACCTTTTTAGAGACTGAATAGTTACTTTAAATGTTGTTTAATTTTTTTTACCCCAGCCCCATTTTAAAAAATCAGGAAACGCTCTTGCCCATGTGGGTACGTTGTGTTTACCATCCTGTAGCTCCAGGTAGCGAATGTCTTTATTGCTGTAGCCTTTCTGTTTAAGTTCTTCAATCAGACTGATGGTATCATCTATTGCATCTATAATTCCATTGTTGTTTCTGTCGGCCGTTTCATCCTGTGTGCCTACTTCAAAAAAAAATTTGAGCCAGTGATAATAGCCGCCTTCCCTTACCTGTCTGTGCATAATACGGTCAACGGTTTCATCGAAATCTTTTTCATCCTGCGCCTTTTGCCGCCACCAGAAGGAACCGCTGAAGGCACCCATCTTAGTAAACTCATGCGGATAATTCCATACAATATCCATAGCGCTAAGAGCGCCTAAAGAAAACCCTGCAAAAGATTTTTCTTTACAGGAAAAAATGTTGTACGTCTTACGGATAAAGGGCAGCACTTCTTCCAGTACAAATTGGGAATACGAAGCTGCTTTGGCGCCACGCCCTTTATAGTCGGGTGTTTTTTCAGTGCCATATTCATTTTTTCTGTCGGCCGAGCAATGTATGCCCACACAAAGCAGTGGTGTAATTTCCTGGCGCTGGTAAAGTTCTTCCAGTATATTTTCAAACTGCATGCTCACCAAATCTTGTCCGTCATTTATCAGCAGCAAACTTATTTCGGCAGGCATGGCCAGCTGCAGCGGCAGGTAGCAATTTATCTTTACTTCTCTTTTTAAATAAGCAGATGAAAGAATGTGATTTTCTACATTGATACTGGTAATTTTTTCTGTATTCATACCTGCCAAAAATAACGAAAACTTTATTATGCTTTTGCAATGCCCATTGGCATGCTGCATTAAAAATCACCATGTAATTCAAAGCAACAGGCAGTAAATTAATATTTGGTAATTAGGCACTATAAAAATATATTTGATTAGCAACCAACACTAATTCTCTCATCTCCACAACCAGATAGTATGAAAAAAATAGGCATCTTACACGGTAAGGAAAGAAGCTTTCCAGAGGCATTTGTAGAAAGAGTAAACAGCAAAAATATAGAGGGTATACATGCAGAGCCTGTATATATCGAAAAAGTAATGCAGGGTGAAAGCAGTGGCTATGCAGTTATCATAGATCGCATTTCGCAGGACGTTCCTTTTTACAGGGCCTTTTTAAAAAATGCAGCTATCTGTGGTACAGCCGTAATCAATAATCCATTCTGGTGGAGTGCGGATGAAAAATTTTTTAATAATTGCCTGGCAACTAAAATAGATGTGCCTGTACCTAAAACGGTGATACTGCCTTCGAGAGATTTGCCGGTGGATACGAGCAGCGAATCGTTCAGCAATCTTTCTTTTCCGCTCGACTGGGGCAGTATTTTCAATTACATTGGTTTTCCTGCTTACATGAAACCCTTTGCCGGCGGGGGCTGGAAGAATGTGTATAAGCTTACTGGCGTGGATGATTTTTTTGAAAAACATGCAGAGACCGGAGAACTGGTAATGCTGCTACAGGAAGAAATAGTGTTTGAAGAATATTACCGCTGTTATTGTATTGGCGGAAAGTATGTTCGTATTATGAGCTATGAACCCCGCAATCCGCATCACCTGCGGTATGTGGCCGACTTTAAACCCTCTGATGAAAAGATTAAGCTGATGACGGATATTGTACTACGCATCAACCATTACCTTGGCTACGACTTTAATACAGTGGAACTGGCCTTACGCAATGGGGTACCCTATGCCATTGACTTTTGCAACCCGGCACCTGATGCAGAAAGAACAAGTGTGGGTGAAGAAAACTTTGAATGGGTGGTGGAAACGGCTGCAAACTTTGCTATAGAAAAAGCCTTGTCGCAAAAGGATGGAGAAGATAATTTAACGTGGGGTGAGTATATTAAACGAAGTGCCGCAAAACAAAAATTGTATTAAGAAGGCACAATTGATTCCGGATGAATTCATTTATCAGTACCTGCATTTACACATGAGTTTCTAAAATTATCAAGTTAAAAATATGGGCGGCTTATCATTCAAAAATTTCACCATTGGTGTAGAAGAGGAGTATATGGTAATAGACCCCGTAACGAGGGAACTGAAAAGCCATGAACAAAAAATAGTGCATGAGGGACAGAAGATAATTAAAGACAAAGTAAAAGCCGAAATGCACCAGGCGGTGGTGGAAGTGGGCACCGATATTTGCCAGGATGTGGATGAAGCTTTTACCGACGTATCTACACTGCGTAAAACCATCAGCAACATTGCAGACGGACTGGGTCTTAAAATTGGTGCATCAGGCACGCATCCATTCAGCCATTGGGAAAGCCAGTTAATTACAGATCATGTACGATACAACGAACTGGTGAATGAACTGCAGGAAGCTGCACGGAGCAATCTTATTTTTGGATTGCATGTGCATGTAGGTATGGAAACAAGGGAACTTGCCATTCACATTGCCAACTCAGCCAGGTATTTTTTGCCGCATGTATATGCACTCAGTACCAATTCTCCTTTTTGGGAAGGCAGGCGCACAGGGTATAAATCCTTTCGTACAAAAGTGTTTGATAAATTTCCCCGTACCGGTATACCTGACTATTTTGAAAGCATAGAAGCTTATGAAAACTATGTAAAGCTGCTGGTAAAAACAAACTGCATTGACAATGCAAAAAAAATATGGTGGGATTTGAGGGTGCATCCTTTTTTTAATACAGTGGAATTTCGCATTTGCGATATACCTATGACGGTGCAGGAAACCATTGCCATTGCTGCACTCTTTCAGGCTATTTGTGCAAAGCTGTATAAATTAAAAAGCCAGAATCTGAATTTTATGATGTACTCACGGGCACTGCTGAACGAAAATAAATGGCGGGCAAGCAGGTATGGCATTGATGGCAGTTTAATTGATTTTGGAAAAGAAAGCGAAGTAAATACCCGTGTGCTTATTTATGAGCTGCTGGATTTTATAGATGATGTGGTGCCGCATCTGGGCAGCCGGCATGCGATTAATCATGTACATAAAATGCTGGAGCAGGGTACCGGTGCCGACAGGCAGTTAAAGGTATATGAACAAACAAACAGCTTAACCGATGTAGTGGATTATATCCACGGTAATTTTTTGGCAGATATATAATCTTACACCTTACTAACACTATGGAATGCGTGTAACGCCCGTGATAAGATGTTCAAGGTTCTGCTCAGTAAAATAAGTTTTACAAATTACTTCTGCTTCGTCCAGTAATACGTGTAATTTTTTTTGTTTGGATCCTAAAAGTTGGTAAGTTTTTTTATAAGCCATTTCTTCGGTAAGCTTATCAGCCGCAAGAAGAGCTTCCTTTACAGCTACTATGTGCAAGCCTTCATCTTTTATTTTCCCCAGTGCTGCAATTATCCAGCTAAGTGCGTAATAGTAATTTTTGTCAAATAACAACACGTATTTATTATCCCCAGCATCTGGCATTTTATTAAAGGAGGAAGTAACAATTTCATGGGTGCCGTACTTTGCAAGATGCCTGGCCGTTTTTTTTGATTGTGTAAGTTGTATGCATCCCTGCAGCGCCTGCGGATAAATACTCAGCCAGCGAAGTTTGCGCCGCAGCTCATGTACATCTGTTTCAATATTTTGAAAATGATATTTTTTCTCCTGCGCAAATTCAACAATTTTATACACTTCTTCACTGTAAAATTCCATAATGCTTTTTATCTCTTCTGCCTCAGCCAGCCAGTCTGCTTCGGCAAGTTTGTTTTTTATTTTTGATAACCTGCTTACTTCACTGTGTATCCAATTATCTTCTGTAAGTATTTCATTCAGGTGCTGTAATTTTTCACGGTATTCTGCCTGTAAATATGTGGTAACAGCAGCGGGAATTTTTTTATTTTCCAATAAATCTTTTGCAGTATTATCATAATAGTCAATACTGCCGAGTGCATCTTCCAGCAATTTGAAATGTTCTTTTATTTTGCCGAATTTTTTTTTATTATGAAGATTGCCATAAAGCTTTGCCAGCGCCTCCAGCATAAACAACGGGGTTCTTGCATTGTTCCTGTACAGCCACAGGGCAGGATTTTTTTGTTTTGATGCTTTGGTAAATAAAGCCTCCAGTTGATTGATAAAAAAATCAAATCGTTCCTGCCCTTTTTTCATAAATTTTTTTAATTGTAGTTATTGTAAAGATTGTTTTCACAATTCAAAAAATGCCACGCTGCCGCCTACCCAGCTTTTATCTTTATTGTACCTGGTGCCAATCATTTTTCCTTTGCTCAGTCTGGAAAGATTATGAACAGCCACTGGCCTTGACCAGTCTTTTTTCCAAAAGTAAAACAAACGTATCTCTGCTTTTGCAGGTTCATCGGGTGTTTCAATTACATCTGCATATTTCACTTTGCGCTGCAGTATCCAGTTTCCCGGATCCTGAATGGTATCAATGTCTTCTCTTGTAACGTCTATTACAACACCCATACCTGCAAAAGAAAATAAAGGTTTCAATACATAATTCTCAAGGTCGGCAGGAATTTCCTTCAATTCATTTACATACGTGGTGGCAGGCACATATGGATTATTTATCAGCGGCAAAGTAAATTTACTGATGCGGTAAAACCAGTTTGGATGCGGCACCCATTCTACTTGCCACGGCAGTGATATATCAATAAACGGAGCCAGGTTTTTTTGCTGGTGCAGGTCATCAAATATCAGCCGGTTGTATATTCTTTTTATTTCAATTTTTTTACCGCCATTTTCATAATACAGTTTATTGTTTTCTCCCATCAGCTTTGTTAAGCAAACAGTTTTAATACCCAGTGCCTTTTCTGTGCAATGAAAATCTATCCTCGTTTTCTGCTGTTCAGGATATATTTCCAGCAATATCACATTTTCAGGATTTTCATCATCCACTATAATTTCTTTAAGCAAGTGGAGATAACTTTCCTGCGTATATCCATTGAGGTAACTGCTGTGTGTGGCGGGTACATTTGCATAAGTTTTTGTAATAGCACTGTGGTATGCCTGAAATGCAAACAGCGTAGGAAATCCCTGCATCTCTATCAGTTGAGGTTCCAGTTCGCCTTTTTTATTTTCACACACACCGAAATCAAAGGCGATAAAATCTGTATAAGGTTTTTCGTTTGCAACCGCCAC
>JAYWIB010000600.1:0-2051 GCA_043789265.1 Chitinophagaceae bacterium | reverse complement strand
TAATGTAAAATCAGATTTAAAAGCAGTGCCCAGGGTGAGAAAAATATCTTCCTGTTTTTCTTCTTTGTGGCCTACATAACTTACGGTTATTACATACGTTCCGCCCACTCTTACATTGGCAAGATTGTAATGCCCGTCTTTACGTGTGGTAGTTACATACTTTGTACCTGTAGGGGTATGTACTGCAGTAATAGTGGCACCACTCAGGATAGTTGCTTTGTCATTGGTTACCGTGCCCTGTATTTCCGAAGTTGTTTCCTGGGCTTTTGACAAAATGCTTATCAAAAAAAAGGTAAGCGTCAAAAAATTTGTTTTACTCGTTTTCATAAAATTTCTAAATTTTTTGCAAAGGTGTACAGAATATTTTATGCGAAGCAGCGCATTTTATTAACAAAACGTTATTGATAATTTTTGATGAAAGTTGTACACGCTATGGGAATTATATCCTACAGTTTTTTTAAGATTTTCTTATATCGCAAGGTTTGTCTGTAACATTTTAGATGCATGGAAGTAACTTTGCCGAATAAAAATTTTTTACATGCTCGATAGTATTGAAAGTGCGATAGAAGATATCAAAAATGGTAAACTGGTGATAGTGGTGGATGATGAAGACAGAGAAAATGAAGGCGACTTTATTACTGCCGCTGAAAATGTAACACCGGAAATAATAAATTTTATGAGTACCTATGGCAGAGGGTTGATATGTGCACCACTGTCGGAAGACTTATGCGAAAAATTCCGCCTGCAGCCAATGGTTACCGATAACACATCACTGCACGCCACACCTTTTACAGTAAGTATAGATTTATTGGGTAATGGATGTACTACCGGTATATCTGCTACCGACCGGTCTAAAACAGTGCAGGCATTGGTAAATGAAAATACCAAACCGGAAGACCTGGGTCGGCCCGGACATATTTTTCCATTGCGTGCAAGAAAGGGTGGTGTGCTGAGAAGAACGGGACATACCGAAGCAACGGTAGACCTGGCAAGGCTTTCAGGATTTAAAGAAGCAGGTGTGCTGGTGGAAATAATGAATGAAGATGGAACAATGGCCCGCCTGCCGCAGTTGAAACAGATAGCCCAAAAGTTTGATCTCAAACTCATCAGCATAAAAGATTTGATAGAATACAGGCTGGAAAAAGAAACGCTGATACACGAAGAAGAAAAAGTGCAAATGCCTACACGCTATGGCATGTTTGAACTGATTGCATTTAAACAAATCAACACAGGAGATATTCATCTCGCCATAAAAAAAGGTGAATGGAAAAAAGATGAACCGGTAATAGTAAGGGTACACAGCAGTTGTATGACGGGTGATATATTGGGATCATTGCGCTGCGACTGCGGTGAGCAATTGCACAAAGCGCTGCAGATGATAGAAGCTGCGGGCAGCGGTGTGGTCCTGTACATGAACCAGGAAGGCCGGGGTATTGGATTGCTGAATAAATTAAAAGCTTACAAACTGCAGGAGCAGGGCATGGATACAGTAGAAGCTAATTTAGAACTAGGCTTTGGTATGGATGAAAGAGACTATGGAGTAGGCGCACAAATACTCCGGCACCTGGGCATCAGTAAAATGAAACTGCTGAGTAACAATCCCCGCAAACGTGCAGGGCTGCTGGGTTACGGGCTGCAAGTGGTAGAAACGATTGCTATTGAAATAAAGCCGAACGAGCACAACGAAAAATACCTTACTACAAAAAGAGACAAGCTGGGCCACGAAATTTTACACAGCCGGTAGTATATATTTTATTTTTTAAGAAAATTTATTTTAACCTTGGTTTCCAGGGTATCTCCGGCACGTGCAGCAGGTGGCCTATGTAGCGGGACAATACAAAAAGATAATCACTCAGCCTGTTGATGTATTTTATTACCAACGGCTCTACAAATAAATCATGCTCCTGCATATTGACACAAAGTCTTTCAGCACGCCGGCATACGCACCTTGCTACATGAGCGGTGGAGATGGCGGGATGGCCTCCGGGCAAAATAAAAAATTTCATTGGCGCCAGCACTTCATTCATTTTATCTATTTCGTTTTCCAGCAG
>JAYWIB010000599.1:0-2054 GCA_043789265.1 Chitinophagaceae bacterium | reverse complement strand
CCAGCGCTGTTGCAATGATGGTAAGTGAACCGCCAAATTCAATTTTCCTTGCCGCACCAAAAAACTGTTTTGGTTTTTGCATGGCATTGGCCTCTACACCACCGCTCAATACCTTTCCGCTGGAAGGTGCCACGGTATTGTGTGCCCTTGCAAGCCTTGTAATACTGTCCAGCAATATCACCACATCGTGTCCGCATTCCACCAGGCGCTTGGCTTTTTGTAAGGCAATGGTAGAAACCTTTACATGTTTTTCTGCAGGCTCATCAAAAGTGGAAGCAATTACTTCTGCCTTTACACTGCGTTCCATATCTGTTACTTCTTCCGGTCTTTCATCTACCAGCACAATCATTAAATAACACTCCGGATGATTTTCTGCAATGGCATTGGCCAGTTCTTTCAGCAGCATTGTTTTACCGGTTTTTGGCTGCGCCACTATCAGGCCACGCTGGCCTTTACCAATGGGCGTAAACAAATCCATTATTCTGGTGCTGTAATTATTGGATTGCGTGGTGAGGTTTAATTTTTCAAAAGGAAACAATGGCGTAAGGTAATCAAACGGCACCCTGTCTCTCACTTCGTCGGGGCTTTTGCCATTGATAGTTTCCACCTTTAGCAGGGCAAAATATTTTTCACCTTCTTTTGGCGGACGAACAGATCCGTACACTGTATCACCTGTTTTTAAACCAAACAATTTTATCTGTGAGGGAGAAACATAAATATCATCGGGAGAAGAGAGATAATTGTAATCGCTGCTTCTTAAAAAACCGTATCCGTCAGGCATCATTTCCAGCACACCTTCGCCCAGGATAATGCCGTCAAACTCTATGTTAAAAACGCCGGAGTCTCTGCGCTGCTGAAACTGCCTTGCCGCCGGCTGTGGGTTTTGCTGTTCATACTGCTGTGTTTCCGCTGTGTCCTGCATTTCTGCTTCATCCTCTTCCTGCAGCAATGAAGCTATTGCTTTTGGTATGGTACTTTGTTCGCTGGTGATGGGCTGCAGCAGTTCCTCTTCTTCTTCCTGCTCGTCCTGCTCTTCCTGCTGTGGGTCGGCTTTTTTTACAGGCTTTCTTTTGTCAGCGTGCGGTTCTGCTTTTTTTACGTGGCGTATTTTTTCTTCTGCAGGTTTTGGTGCCTCGGATATTTCGGCACCAGCGGCGGATTTGATGGTACGCCTTCGTTTGGGCTTTTCTTCGCTTTCGTTTTTATCAGGTGTGTTCATAATGGATTGTTTATCCAGGATTTTAAAAATGATATCCTGTTTTTCTAATTTTTTAAAATTGGGAATGGCAAATTGTTCTGCAATATCCTGCAACTCAGGAACGAGCATATCGTTCAGTTGTAAAATGTCATACATAAGAGAATAGAGAATGAATTTTTCAAAAAAAACCGGCGCTTAAGAAATCTTGAAAATTGTAATTGGGATTTATGTTGATGGAACGTGACTGTCTGATGCAATAATGATTGGAAAGACGGTATCAGCAATATTCCGGCACAATATTACACTGTTTTTTCTTAAAATGAAAACATTTTTGTTTATGGGCAAATGGGGCTGGATATATTCAAATGCAATTGCAATGTGCTGCACCTGCTGAATTAACTCTAATAGCAAAAAATAGCAGAAAATTTTACAACCTGCCCCGGCTGTATTTTATGGTTATGCACATTATATAGCATTTAATCCACCAATCATTTTTTGTACTGCTTATTGCTTTTTTATTATGGATTGCTTTTATACATTTACTCAATAGTATTTATTAACTTTAAAACGTAAAATTTTTTTATAAAATTTTTACCTACTAACCCATTAATACAGGCATGATAGCATCCAGTTTTACTAACTCAGGATATACTGTTATCAGCCGGCATGGCATAGCTGATGTCTGGCATAACACATCCACCAACCAGCACGCCCTGCACGCTGCTGTTTCTTTTAACCCCGGCGATAGTATACTACCTTTTACAGCCGGAAGCGTGCATGAACATCCCACTTATTTAACAGTGCAAACAGGCGCCCGCAGGCACATTACTTTGCTGCCTGAATTTTTACAGTACAT
>JAYWIB010000598.1:0-7230 GCA_043789265.1 Chitinophagaceae bacterium | reverse complement strand
TGGTAACGTCTGTACGGTTAATATAAAAACCCTTTCCCTTTACAGAAGTAATAACACCTTTTTGGCGCAACTGGCTGTAGGCTTTTTGAACAGTATCTCTCGACAACAAAAATTCATCGCTCAATTCGTTGATAGAATAAATTGGGTCGCCTTTTTTTAACTTTCCTTCTCTTATAGCCTGGGTAACCGCATTTATTATTTGTATGTACTTAGGCGTTTTGCGGTCGCCGTCTATTTTCAGAATATGCTGCATGCTCATAGTGATTAAACAACCTTGGAATCAAATATCCGTCACAAGATGCTTATTTAAAACCGTAAATTAATTCCTTTTAAATAAAAAAAATCATGTCAACATACCGGTTCACAATTTTTCAGGCATCATTTTTTATTATTTTATAAAGTCAACTTTATTTTTTTTTAACCTTTTTCTATATCCCTGCTTTGGCTTACATCCATACTGGGTAACGATATCAGGCGGTTATTAAAAATTTTAGGGAGCGTTGAAATTGGTTTTATACATCATTTTTTTTGCATACAGCACGGTGCAGTATAGTCAACAAAATAATCATAATTAAGTTTACATTATAGAAGCAAACCCCACATTTGCAAACGTTTGCTGACTGCTTTAAATAACTAACCAAAAAAGATTGTTTATGACAATGAGAAAAAAATCTCTTGAGCATTTCAGGTGTTCAAAAATCCTTGTTTTTCTTTCCATGCTGTTGTTTTCCACATTAGCCTTTGCCCAGTCTTCCGTTACCGTTACGGGTAAGGTAACAGACCCCGACACAAAAAAACCGCTGTCAGGAGTTAGTGTAATGGTAAAAGGAAAATCATCTACTGGCGTGGTAACTGATGATAAGGGCGATTACAGTATTTCCGTTCCTGCCGGAAGTACTCTTTTATTTACTTATCTGGGCAATGCACCGGAAGAAGCAAGAGTATCCAAAGCAGGTACAGTAAACATTTCCTTAAGTTCCAGGCCAAAGGCGATGGATGAGGTAGTAGTAATTGGATATGGAGAGAGAAAAAAGAAAGATGTACTTGGAGCTGTTTCTGTAATTGGTGCCAGGGATATTGAAAAAAGTACAGCGCTTACACCCGAACTTGCCATGCAGGGGCAAATGGCGGGCGTAAGTGTAACATCTGCGGGGGGCGACCCAAGTGCCCGTCCCACAGTTCGTATACGTGGAGTAAGTACCTTCAATAGTGCAGACCCTTTATATGTGATAGATGGGATACCGCTTGCAGAAGGCGGCGCTGGGGTAACTGTGGATGGTGTAAACGATCCTACATTAAGAACACCGGTAAACATTTATACAATAATAAATCCTAATGACATTGAATCTATCAGTGTTTTAAAAGATGCGTCAGCCGCAGCCGTTTATGGTGTAAGGGCAGCCAATGGCGTTGTTTTGATTACGACTAAAACGGGTAAAAAAGGTGGAAGGCTAAAAGTGGATTTTGATTTTAATATGGGTTCGCAAAAAATCCCCAAAAGATTTTCTTATTTAAATACTCAACAGTACACCAAATTTTATACAGATGCTTACAATGCAAATCCAGATTTGGATGGTGGTAACCCCAAACCGATTGGAGATGCGGAAAGATTTGGCGAAGTATTTAATCCTGCAAGCCCTAAATATTTGGGCAATAGTCCAACATACGATTGGCAGGATGCAATTATTAACAAAAGCGCACGTGTAAAAAATTACAACGTAAGGGCAAGCGGCGGATCAGAAAATACAGTGTATAATTTTTCTGCTGGATATTCCAAAAACGATGCACCATTTATTGGTGTTAATACTGAGCGGTACAGTGTGTCTTCCAACATAAGTTCTAAAATTGGAAAATATTTCGAAGTGGGCATGAACCTCCGGCTCATACAATCAAAAAACGACCAAGGTTCTGGAGGTGGTATTACAAGTGATTTGTCCGTGTACAGGGCAGCCCCCTGGCAGCCCATTTATGATAATGCTAATCCCTATGGATACGCATCTTTATACACTTTAAATGCGCCAATCACTCCTTCTACACTTAACTTCAGCAATAAATATGGAGTTCAATTCACTCCTATAGCTAATTATCTGGGTTATTTGGCTACTACCAGTAATACCACCAGCAATCAAAGTGTTATCGGCAGCGGATATTTACAGTTTCAGCCCATTAATGGATTAAAAATTAAAGCTTCATACAGCGGGCAGCTATATACACTGGAATCAAAAGGATTTACCGACTTTGATAATTGGCAGTTTTTAGAAACACCTCCAAATCCTTATGGAGCTGCCGCCAAACCTATAGCAGGTACCAGACCCAGCGCAATTAGTAATAATTCAGGTACTACCATAAATACCATAAAATCTATTAACGCAGATTATGCCCACAGTTTTGGAAGCCACAATGTTAACATCACTTTGGATGGCTCTAAGCAGGAATATGAATGGACAATTAGAAGAGCAAGCGGTGTTACACTTACAAATGATCCGGAATTGAGATTTTTCGGTGCAGATCCAAATTCGGCGGGTTCATATGGATTAAGGGGAAAATATGTACTGATAGGATACCTTGCAAGAGCATCTTATAATTATGATAACAGGTACTATGCAGAGGTGGTCGTAAGAAGGGATGGATCTTCACGTTTTGCGCCCGGTAAGCAATTCGGTACTTTCCCTTCAGGATCCTTAGGATGGAGAATATCTAAAGAAAGTTTTATGAACAGATATGGATGGATAAATGACCTTAAGATACGGGGTGGTTATGGAGTATTGGGTAATGAACAAACTACTGCCGGATGGAAATATATTTCTACAGCAGGCAACAATCCATCCTATAATTTAGGCAATGGAGCCAATGGCCAAATAAATAACCCCGGAATAGCATTTCCAAATTTGTTAAATCCTGATATCACATGGGAAAAGTTGTACTCAACAAATGTGGGATTTGATGCATTGTTATTTAATAACCTTACTGTAACCTTCGATTATTACCGCAAGCTTACAAAAGGAATTATTCAGTCAGTAGGTTTAACTCCAAGTTCCGGCATTCAGTCTGGTTATGATGTGAATGTGGCCAGTGTTTTGAACAGGGGAATTGAATTACAGATTGGTTATAATAAGAAATTTGGCGAAGTAGGTGTTTCCTTTACATCAAACTTAACTACGGTACACAATGAAGTAACCAGCTTATTGGATAACCTTTCGAACAGGGCAGGTGGATTGGAAATTGGCAGATCGTTGGGCTATATGTTTGGCTATAAAGTTGGAGGCATTTTTCAAAGTCAGGCCGAAGTGGATGCCTGGAAGGCCAAAAATGTTGACAGAATTGGAAACGGAAATCCAAAGCCTGGTGATTTTTATTTTCAGGATTTATATGGTGCCTCTAAAGCGGGAAGTGATGAACAAAATCCTGCAAGCGATAGCGTAATTAACGGATTCGACCGTACTTATCTCGGCAAAACCATACCTGGTTTTTATTATGGTTTTTCAACAGGCTTGAATTATAAGGGCTTTGATTTGTCTGTTTTTTTCCAGGGCGTTGGCGATGTAAAGAAATTTAATGCGGCACGGGCAACAGGTGAATCTACCGGAGGATATGGACGAAATTTGTGGCCAACTGTGCTAAATTCATGGACTCCTGAAAATAAATCTACCACCATGCCAAGGTCAGTTTTTCAAGATCCTAATTCAAATAATCGCTTTTCTGATCGGTTTATAGAAAGCAGTGCATTTTTCCGGTTGCAGAATTTAACTTTGGGATACATGGTGCCCAAACAACTTCTTGAAAAAACAAAAGCTATACAAAACCTGAGGATTTTCGTAACGGGCATCAATCTTTTTACCATTACAAAATACACGGGGTTAGATCCTGAAAATGATTATTATCCTACCACAAGACAATTTTTATTCGGAGCTAAAGTGTCATTCTAAAAACTAAAAAACAACATTTATGAAATATAAATTTATAAAAGCTGTTACAGCACTTCTTGCCGTTATTGCTGTAGATATATCCTGCAATAAAAAGGATTTGAACCTTACTGCACCGCAGATTTCAGAACCAGCATTTTTTAAAACTGAAGCCGAATTCAGAATGGCTATCGTAGGTACCTATGCCATGTTAACTGATTATTTTTCATCAGCTACCAGTTCAGGTGCAAACAATACTACCCAAAGCCGCATCTGGATGCTGCCGGGAGATGATCTAACAAACGATCAAAATCCAGATTTTGAATATTTCGGCCAATTAACTCCTGGTACCGGGGAAATTTCAGATTTTTTCAGAAGCTCTTATATCCTGATAGGCAGAGCCAATAAAGTTATTGCCCGAATTAAATCCGCAGAGTCCGGTGTGTTTACTACGCCTGGTTTAAAAAATAAAAATGAAGGTGAGATGCTTTTTTTAAGAGCGTATGGTCATTATATGCTTTGGAATGTATTTGGTAAATATGCTCCATTGGATACGGTGGAAGTTACCTCTTTGAGCCAGTTAAATCCACCCAGCAGTACTCAAACCCAACTGTTGGACCAGGCAATTAGCGATTTAACACGAGCCGCAAATCTATTGACCTCCGGTACGGAATGGAGTGAGGCTGATTTGGGAAGGGTAACCGCAAATTCTGCAAATGGACTTTTGGGAAAATGTCTCGTTTTTCGTGGTACAGTTAACAATACGCCTGCAGATTTTACTGCAGCTATAGCAGCATTCAATAAAATATCGGGGGTTAGCCTGGTATCAAATTTCAGAGATAATTTTGATTATAAAACTGAAAATAATAGTGAATCGCTGTTTGAATTTCAGGCTGGCGCTCCTCTGAGAGGGCCGGGTTCTACTAATATTTGGCTCGGAAATGATCTGGCAGATATCGGTGTATCAAGTGCTTACTGGACATCGTTTGGATGGTTTGATACACCTGGTAACAATAATGCATGGACAAGCTATATAGGAGGTGGTTTTTGGACACCTACGGCAAAACTGGTTAATATATTCGATGAAAATGACCCCCGGCGCAATCTCACTTTTAATAAAAGAGACTGGGGTTATAGCTCTATTGAAAAATACATCAGTTCAAATAAGGAGGATGCAACAGGAGCATCTGTAAACAATCCACGTATACTGCGGTATGCTGATGTACTTTTATTAAAGGCAGAAGCTATACTAAATTCGGGCGGCTCTACTGCGGAGGCAATCGAACTACTTAATACCGTAAGAAAAAGAGCTCGTGATATGGTCGAAAACGGCACTTCTCCTGCTGCATTAGATATTACCAATACCAATAGAACCACAATCATGCAATGGATAATGGATGAAAGATTAATGGAGCTTGCCGCTGAAGGCCAACGCTGGTTTGATTTACGCCGTTGGGCAATTGGCGGTAAAATTACACTGAACAATGCTTTCTTTAGTGCAGAAAACGCAGACAATATGCGCTATGAAAGTTCTCCCGCTAATAAATACCTGACCTTTCCCATTCCATTTAGCGAAACTGATAAAAACAAAAACATCACCCCTACACCCGGTTATTAATTTTATAACCAAAGCAAGTAAGCAATCAGTAATTTTCAAAAAAAGGTTCTCATCAGCAGAACCTTTTTTATTGTGCGCAATGCATGCCATTGTTTTATAAAGTTAAAGTAGCAAATAGGCTATGTACGAAATCTGTTAGTCCAAAGCAAAGCTGTTTATCGTCAAATAAAATCTAAAGAAAGCAGGTGACAAAGTTGATAGTTTGCACTAGACAGCTAAACCCTACACCTAATCTACATGAGGTAGTAAATCTTAGAGCTTACAACGGTGGAACAATGAGCTTATAATGGGAGGTCTGTATTTTTACAACTAGTAAAAAAGTCAAATGAAAACAAGGAAAAGGATAAAGTAGTGTTGCTGTTTCGGATGAATTCGATAGAGCAACGATGGCAAAGCAAGCGCCTGTGTGCGGAGAAAGTAACTGTATAATTTTTCGAAACAAACAACATTCACGCAAGTGCATACGGTGGTGTATGAGGGCGGCAAAGATTGATAACAGACTCGTTAGCAAGTTTGATTACAAAAACACTGAATGAGGTTTCATCTGCTAAAAGCAAAAATTGCACTTATTGCTTGAACAAAGCACTTGATGTTAGTTAATACTAAAAATGATGACATCATCTCTTACTTATCAAAAATAGAAAATGCTAAAGGCAAATAAATTATTTCTTACTGCTTTGTTACTGATATGTTTTTTATCACAAGTACAAAGCCAAATAAAATTTGATACCCTTTTATACGGTGCCGCATACTACCCCGAAAACATGCCCTATGAAAGGGTGGATGAAGATATTGTGCTGATGAAAAAAGCAGGAGTCAATGTAGTACGAATGGCAGAATCAAGCTGGTCGCTTTTTGAAAAACAAGATGGTGTGTTTGATTTTAGTTGGTTAGATAAAATAGTTGATAAACTGTATGCCAACAATATAAAAGTAATTATCGGCACACCTACTTACACCATACCTGCGTGGATGGCCAAAAAGAAACCTGCCATTATTGCTACCAAATTAAATGGCGAAAAATGGTATTATGGCGTAAGACAAAATATGGACATCAGCAATAAAGATTATTTATTTTATGCTGAGCGGATTGTACGTAAAGTAGCGGCGCATTATGCTAAAAACCCTGCCGTTATTGGCTTTCAGTTAGATAATGAAACAACTGCCAATCAATGCAACACTCCATCTTTTTTTAAAGGTTTTGTACAATACCTCAAACAGAAATATAAAACTACTGATTCACTCAACCATTCCTGGGGGTTAAACTATTGGAGCCAGCGGATAGATAACTGGAACGATTTTCCTGCAAGGGATGGCACTACCAACCCCAGTTATAAATTGGAATGGGACAGGTACAATCAAAAAGTAACATCCGATTTTTTAATATGGCAGGCCAACATTGTAAAACAATATAAACGCCCCAATCAATTTTCTACCCACTGTTTTAATATGATTTGGTGGTTCCCTAACAGCAGCCAAAACCAACCTGCTATTGCCGAACATTTAGAAGTGGCAGGCTTAAATGTGTATCATGATACGCAAGATAAAATGGAAGGCGTGGGTATTGCTATCGGTGGTGATTTTGCCCGTTCTATTAAAAGAGATAATTATCTGGTATTAGAAACCAATGCACAAACAACAGGCTATGGTAGTGCCACCGGACAGTTGCCGCCCTTTGATGGGCAACTGAGGCTCAATGCTTTTCATCATT
>JAYWIB010000597.1:0-2057 GCA_043789265.1 Chitinophagaceae bacterium | reverse complement strand
CTGAGGCTTCTAAAATTGAAACCATACAAACCACCCATTTTATTCCTGTTGATTTAAATTGTTTGATGTACAGCATGGAAACCATCATAGCAAAAGCACTGCGGCTGAATGGTAACATTGCAGTATCAAAATCTTTTACAAAAAAAGCTGCAGTACGAAAAGCAGGCATTTTAAAATATTGCTGGAATGCAGAGAAAGGATTTTTCTTTGATTACAATTTTGAAAGCAACAGCCAGGCTGAGGTGATGAGCGCTGCTGCTGTATATCCTTTGTTTGTAAAAATAGCCACACCTGCACAGGCAGCAGCCGTGGCAAAAACACTTACGGAAAATTTATTAAAAGATGGCGGCGTGGTAAGCACCAGCAATGCCACCGGGCAGCAGTGGGATGCACCCAATGGCTGGGCACCGCAGCAATGGGCTGCAGTTACCGGTTTTAGCAATTACAATAACACGGCACTCGCCAAAACCATTGCCACACGATGGCTGGCATTGAATGATAAAGTATATGCTGCTACAGGAAAGATGATGGAAAAATACAACGTGGCAGATATACATCTTGAAGCAGGTGGCGGCGAGTATCCATCGCAGGATGGCTTTGGCTGGACGAATGGGGTGTACCTGGCGTTTAAGAAATTGTATGAAGGCAGATAGCTGGCTTTATTTTTTAGTTTGTATGTTCCCTCTGTAAGCGGCGGATTGTTTTTTTTCGGGGATTTTCTTCCAGAAGTTCCCCGTCTCTAAGTAAATAATGGAAGAGCCAAACAGCATCGCTTTTGCCCTTACTGCTTTACTGATGGCTTTTTGCATTACAGCAAAATCAATATTTACCTTCTTTGTCTTCATGTAAGCAAAGATGAAATTAATTATCTCAGTGATAAAAAATTTTTCCGCCAGTAACCATACAGCTAAATATTGAAAGCATGCTGATGTGTTCAATAAAAGTATTACACTTGCAGCGTTATATAAAGATGACAAGCAGGGGTGGAAGTGCAGGCCGTTTATCCATTCATGAAATAGATATGCCTAAGTTATTATCCACCACAAACCTTTGCGTGGTGCCGTCTGCATTTAATTATTTTATCTTTCAAACTTACAAAACGCTTGCTTATGTCGCTCTCCAAACCAACGTTATCTTTTTGGCAAATTATAAACATGAATGTTGGTTTTTTTGGAATACAGTACAGCTTTGGTTTGCAGCAAAGCGCCGTTAATCCCATCTATGATTTTTTAGGCGCCAAACCAGATGACATTCCCATACTCAATTTAGCCGGGCCATTAACAGGGTTGATAATACAACCTATCATTGGAGCATTGAGTGATAAAACATGGCACCCGAAATTTGGAAGAAGAACGCCTTATTTTTTTATTGGCGCCCTTATATGCAGCATTGCATTGTTCCTGTTTCCTTTCAGCAGTGCATTGTGGATGGCTGCAGGATTGCTTTGGATTTTAGATGCCGGAAATAATACGGCAATGGAACCCTATCGGGCTTTTATTGCAGATAAACTGGATGCAGGCCAGCAGCCCACCGGGTTTCAGGCGCAGAGTTTTTTTACAGGCTTTGGGCAAACGCTTGCGAATGTGTCGCTTTTTATTTTCCCGATGATATTTATTGGCAAAACCGGTAAGTTACCCACCTGGGTTTTTGCTTCCTTTTTTTTAGGCGCATTGTGTTCCATAGGTTCTATCTGGTGGAGTGTAAAAACAACACCTGAGATACCGCCATCACAAGATGAGCTTACAGCATTGAGAGAAAAGAACAAAGGGATGCCACATCCCGCCATCCAGTTTTTTCTTTCCATACTCTCTACCATTGTTGCGTATGTGGTGCTGCTGCTTTTATTGATTCCGTCATTGTTTTCGAAAGGTTTGTACAGGAGGGTTTTAAATTATGCAGAGCATCACCCCACCATAAAAATATTGTTTGCACAAAATATTGAAATCATAGATGCAATCTTATGTATGCCTAAAGTAATGTGGCAACTGGCATTAGTGTATTTATTTCAGTGGTACGCATTGTTCTGCTACTGGCAAAATTCATCCAAAAGTATTGCA
>JAYWIB010000596.1:0-2064 GCA_043789265.1 Chitinophagaceae bacterium | reverse complement strand
TTTCTATATTGCCGAAAAACGTGTAGTTTTTATACGTGTATTCCACTACGGCTCCAAATGTCCAAAAGCCTTTTGACTTTAGTCCGCTGGAAAGTGTCTGGCTGCTTTTATATTCATAGTCAACACCAATACGCCACTTACCCGGAATGGCATAAAGCAAATCACCTTTCAGGCTGTGCCTTGGCGTTAGTGTCAAATCACTTTTACTGCTGTTGAAATGATTGCTGGCATTTGTGTAAGTATATCCGGCAAACAAAACAAAATCGTAAAAACCAAATTTAAAAAACGTTTCTGCACCTGCACTTTGTGTATAGCCATTTGCATTGATGAAATTATAAGTGCCCGATGCCGGCGCTATCTGCTGCAGCACCAAAGGCTTGTGCAGGTATGTGTAAAAAAACATTTGATTAAAGCTGATGGTAAAATGTTCGCCGACTGGAGCTTTATAGCCAATGTCAATATTACCACCATAGGATTCCTCGGACTGCGTGGTGCTGCGGTTGATAGGCAATACGTTTTTATATCCCAGCAATTCTGCTTCCTGGTTAAAGATGCTTGCATTGCGGTAACCCAAACCGCCGCCAACCCTTGTTGTAAGCCTGTTTGTCCACTTAAACAGCGCTGAAATTCTTGGCAGGATATGCCATTTTTGTTTTAACACATAATCTGCCCTCAGCCCGCTTTCAATGGATACTTTGCTGCCAACGTCAAAAGTATAATTGGCAAATGCACCAATGGTTTTGTAATCTTCATCTCTAAGGATAGTATTTTGCAATGCTGTTTCCTTAAAATCATCTGTGTAAAAATTAATGCCGGCTGTCAGCACGTTTTTATTTTTTCTGTTGCTGTAGGATGCTTCTGAAAATGATGACAACTGTTTGCCTGCAAACTTGTATTCTCCCGATGCAAAAGACGGAATGATGGACAGGCTGCGGTTAAAAATATTCAGACTGTTTCTCAGCGTCAGCGACTGGTTGCTGGTGAGCCTGTGGTCAAATTTTATTTGAGTGGTTGTACGGCTGATGTCATTGGCTTCTTTGTAGAAATGAGCAGCCGAAACTGCTTCGTCTTTCACTATATTAATATCGCCGCCCTGTCTTTTTTCATTGGTAAATGTTGCCCCAACAGACAATTTGGTTTTATCAGTAAAATAGAAAAACAGTTTGGGATTAAAATTATACTTTGTTAACTGTGGCAGATCAGAAAAACCATCTTTATCAGCATCAAACACTTTATGGGTATTGCGCTGTACAAGCAAAGTAAATCCAATTTTATCTGTTTTCTTGCTCATAAAAGCATTGGCATCAAATGCACCGATATGAGAAGCGTTTAAGTGAATCAGCGTTTCTTCTGCTGTTGGTTCCTTTGAAATTAAATTGATTAAACCTGAAATAGCCCCGCCGCCATACAAAGTAGATGCACCGCCTTTTATGTATTCAATTTGGCGCAGGTCGAGCGGTGGAATTTGCATAATGCTCAACGAGCCGCTAAAGCCCCCGTACAATGGAAACCCATCTTTCAAAATTTGTGTGTAGCGTCCGTCAAGCCCCTGGATGCGGACATTGGCGGTGTTGCTTGTTGCAGATGTTTGCTGTACCTGTATGCCTGTGCTGTGTGTAAGCAGGTGTGCAACTTTGCTTGGATCCATTGTGCTTGCCTCATCAATTTCTTCTGTTAAAACCTCCACCCTTGTTGGCGTGTTGGCAATGCTTCTGTTGCTTCTTGTGCCCTGCACCACCACTTCTTCCAGTTCTGTTTTGTCTTTTGCAAGAAACAATTCAACTGCAAATGTGTCTGCCAAAGGGAAACTAAAAACAAGTTCTTTTGTTAGATAACCCACATTACTTAACATAATTATTTGGGTGCCACCGGGGATATTGTCAATTACTATTTGTCCTGCTTCATCTGCCTTAGTCCCCATTGATTTATTCTTAAGGATTGCTGAAACATTGGAAAGCGGTTCCCTTGTTAAACTGTCTTTTACTTTTCCTTTAAAAGTGTATTGTGCCTGTGCAATGCCAAAAAAAAGCATTGCTGCCATTGGCAAAAATATTTTAATCATTT
>JAYWIB010000595.1:0-2066 GCA_043789265.1 Chitinophagaceae bacterium | reverse complement strand
TGAATTTACGGGTGGCATAGTCCAAAGTAACTTCAAATGTTTTTACTTTTTGAGAAGGAAGTTCATACATCGCATCTGTAAGTATACTTTCGCAAATGCTGCGGAGGCCTCTTGCGCCTAGTTTATATTCCAGTGCTTTTTCCACCATAAAATCAAATACCCCTTCTTCAAAACTGAGTGCAATGCCTTCTATTTCAAACAGGCGGGTAAACTGTTTTATCAATGCATTTTTTGGAACAGTTAATATATTCCGCAGGGTAGGGGCATCCAGCGGGTTGAGGTAGGTTATTACCGGCATACGCCCGAGTAATTCCGGTATAAGGCCGAAATGTTTCAGGTCTACCGCATTTACAAACTGCAGCAGATTTTTTTGCTGAAACTCCTGCAATTCTTTATTTACATTAAAACCAATGGCGTGGGTATTTACCCGGCGGGCAATTATCCTGTCTATTCCATCAAATGCACCACCGCATATAAAAAGAATATTTTGTGTATTTACTTTCACGAGTTTTTGCTCCGGATGTTTGCGGCCTCCCTGTGGTGGTACCAGTACCTCGGTGCCTTCCAGTAATTTTAATAAGCCCTGCTGCACACCTTCACCACTTACATCCCTTGTAATAGATGGATTGTCGCTTTTGCGGGCCACTTTATCTATTTCATCAATAAATACTATTCCTTTTTCGGCAGACGCTACGTCGTAATTGCATGCCTGCAGCAGGCGGCTCAGCATGCTTTCCACATCTTCGCCCACATAGCCTGCTTCTGTAAATACCGTGGCATCTACAATGGCGAAAGGTACATTTAGCATACGTGCTATCGATTTTGCCAGCAAGGTTTTACCCGTACCGGTTTCTCCCACCATTATAATATTGCTCTTTTCAATCTCTACTTCATTTTCCACTTTTTGATTGAGCCGCTTGTAGTGATTGTATACTGCCACTGCCAGTATTTTTTTTGCATCATCCTGACCTATTACATAATCATCGAGGAATTTTTTTATTTCCACCGGTTTTTTTACGGTCAGTTTGTGTGGGGTAGATCCGGCAGCCTGTTTATTATTTTCGGGATAAATCATAAGTTCCTGCCCAATAATTTCCTGTGCATGCTCTACACAATTTTCACATATATGACCTTCCTGACCGGCTATTAGTATTTTTACCTCATCCCTGTTGCGGCCGCAGAAAGAACAATGTAGGGCTTGATTTTTTGCCATGCTTTAATTTTTTTTTCGGGCGGCTGTTAGCCCATGTTGCCTGCAAAGATAGAAAAACCTGTGGGAACACATCCAGATGCGCTTATATTCTCTGCTCAGATTATCCTGTCCAGTTGTTTTTTTACCAATTCACCCATTGAATGGCAATGGGCAAACTGGCGGGTTTTAAAATAAATGCCCAGCTCTTTCCGGAGCGACACTACTTTATAGTTTTCGGAAATTTCTTCTGTGGCCATTACCTGCAGCAAGTGGTTCATTCTTTCTTTTGACTGCATAAATAAATCTCTCATTACCCTTCTTTCCTCTTCCCGGATTGTTTCAATATGCTTTTCATGCAGCATTGAAAGTACCAGTTGCACATACGCATGGTTTTCTTTGTAAAATTGCGGCAGGTACAGATTGAGTTTGCCTTCATAACTCTGCTGGTCAAAGTCAATAGCTTTTATCCTGTAATTATCTGCATCATTTTTTATCACTACAAAATTATAACTCCGCATATCTCCCAACAGCGTTATAAAGCAGCGTTCATTAAAAGCTACAAATGCTGCTGCCAGGTTTATTTTTTCATTTTCTGTGAGGTTTTTTATTTCTTCTAAAAAAATATCTCCCGGTATTCCATCAATGTGCTGCTCTATCAGGGTATTTTGATGATAGAAAAAATTTGTTTTGTTTGCAGTAAGTAATTGCTCCAGCTCCAGCCCGTATATTCGGGATGCATCGGCTGACTTGATGTAAAATTTTTTTTGTGTATCATTTTGTGTATTTACAATGGTGATGCGGAAAGGCATGCTGTTGGCAAACTCACAAAAATCAATGTGCTGTATTTTTAAATGATCAAACGTGCCATGGTCGG
>JAYWIB010000594.1:0-2067 GCA_043789265.1 Chitinophagaceae bacterium | reverse complement strand
CTGTACCGGTATGTATGGCAGATAGCACCCGGTCGCTGATAAAAGTAACTACCGATGGTGCAGGAGGAATGATAGCAGTATGGAGTGATAACCGACAAGGCAATGCTGGTATTTACACACAAAAAATAACTGCAAATGGCACTGCTGCATGGGCTACCGATGGGCTGCAGATAACACCAGGCGGCAATGAAAACTTTACCGGGAAAGATATGGCAGCCGATGGTAAAGGCAATTATATTTTTACCTGGTCTGCAGGCGCTGAAGTAAGGGCGCAAAAAATAAACAGCACAGGCAATCCCCAATGGAACGCAGGCGGCAAGCCGGTTTGCACCAACAATGCCTCGGCACCAAAGCTCCCCGCCATTGTTAAAAGCAATGGAGGTAACGCAATTATTGGCTGGGCCGATACGAGAAACGGCATCATTTCCACCGACATATATGGTGCTAAAATTGGCACTGATGGCAACCTTACCGGCCCTTCAGTTTATTACATTACAAAAGCCAATGGAAACTGGAATGCAGCGGCAACCTGGACGGGCAATACCGTGCCGCCTGCAGACGCAAGTGTAATTGTACGGCATAATGTAAACGTAACTGCCGATGCAAGCTGCAATGCATTGAGCGTGGAAAAACCTGCGGGCAAAATAACCGTGAACACAGGATTTAAGCTCACCGTACTACAGTAAATTCTGTAAGCAATATTTGCTTAAAATCCAATCTTTATTAAATAACCGCAGCCATTACCTTTGCCGCTATGCATTATGCTTCAGTAGAAAATATCAGTAAGTCTTTTGGTGTACGTACCCTCTTTAACAACATTAGTTTTCATGTGGAGGAGGGAGATAAAATTGCCCTGGTGGCCCGCAATGGTACCGGTAAATCTACCCTGCTAAAAATTATTGCCGGGCTGGATACGACGGATACCGGCACTGTATGGGTACGTAAAGAAGTAAAGGTGATTATGCTGCAGCAGGAAACACATTTTGATGAAAGCAAAAGCATTTGGGACAATGTGCTGCGGCTGGATAATCCCGTGGTAAAAGTGGTGAAGGAATATGAAATGTTTTTGGAAACCGAAACAGAAGATATTGATAAATTAACTGACCTTATGGGCAGGGTGGATGAACTGAATGCCTGGAATTTTGAAAATGATGTACAGCAAATTTTGGGCAGGCTTAACCTGCACCACCTGAACGAACCTGTAAAAAACCTGAGTGGCGGTCAGCGTAAAAGAGTGGCGCTGGCTCAGGCACTGATAGAAGCGCAGATACACGAAGGCAAATGCCTGCTGATACTGGATGAGCCTACCAACCACCTGGATGTATCTATGATAGAATGGCTCGAGGATTTTTTAAGTTCTCAAAAAAGTACACTGCTGCTGGTAACCCACGATCGTTATTTTTTAGATGCTGTATGCAATGAAATTATTGAGATAGATGAAGAAAAAGTTTTTGAATACAGGGGCAGCTACGATTATTTTTTAGAACAAAAAAGCATTCGTCAGGAAATAGAACAGAGCGAACTGCAAAAAGATAAAAATATTTTCAGGAAAGAACTGGAATGGATGCGTAAGCAGCCAAAGGCCAGAACCACCAAATCAAAATCACGGCAAGATGCCTTTGCAGTGATTGAAGAACGGGTAAGCCTGAAAAAAGAAGACGCCGAACTTAGCCTGCAGGTAAAAATGACCAGGCTCGGCGGCAAAGTGCTGGAGATGAAAAAAATAAACAAAGCGTATGGCGACAAAATATTAATTAAAGGTTTTGACTACACTTTTAAGAGAGGCGAACGGGTGGGCATTGTGGGCAAAAATGGCATTGGCAAATCCACCTTTTTAAAAATTGCCCTGCAGCAGGAGCAGCCAGACAGTGGTAAAATAAATCATGGAGACACTGTGGTGTTTGGCAATTTTAACCAGGAAGGATTAACGATAAAAGAAGACAAACGGGCTATAGAATATGTAAAAGATTTTGCAGAATTTTTTCCGCTGGCAGATGGCAGTAAAATAAGCGCCAGCCAGTTTATGGAAAAGTTTGGTTTTAATGCAGAGCAGCAATATACGCCCCT
>JAYWIB010000593.1:0-2073 GCA_043789265.1 Chitinophagaceae bacterium | reverse complement strand
AAGGCGACAAAACTTACCTCAGCATTTTCAGCATCATTGCCCTGCTGATAATTTTAATTGCCTGTATCAATTATATGAATCTTGCAACAGCCCGTTC
The DNA here is from genome assembly GCA_043789265.1 of Chitinophagaceae bacterium. Taxonomy (GTDB): domain Bacteria; phylum Bacteroidota; class Bacteroidia; order Chitinophagales; family Chitinophagaceae; genus Ferruginibacter. The sequence continues at coordinate 1,976 of JAYWIB010000593.1, read as the reverse complement.
TATAAAGCGTGCAAAAGAAGTAGGCCTGCGCAAATCACTCGGCAGCAACCGGGCTTCTATTGCCAAACAATTTTTTCTTGAATCATTTTTAACCGTGGGTGGATCGCTGCTGATAGCAGCGATACTGCTGATAATTTTTCTTCACCCTTTCAACAATCTTACCGGAAAAACTTTTACCCTGTTGTCATTCCTGCAGCCGCTGATGATTGCTGTTACACTGGGCATCGTTTTATTTATGGGCTTTATTGCCGGCATTTATCCGGCGCTTTACTTATCCGGTTTTCAGGCGGTGCAGGTACTTAAGGGAAGTATTGTAAAGGGCAGGGCTGCCGATTTTTTCCGCCGGGGGCTGGTGACTGCTCAATACACGGTGGCACTCGTTTTAATCATCTGCACCTTTATTGTAATAAAGCAGATGGACAAACTTAAAACTACCAAGCTGAATGAAAATGGCAGCCAGTTGTTATCCATCCGCTTTGGTGGCATTGCCGACCCGGCAAAGTATGAAGCGTTTAAACGGGTCGTGCTGGAAGATCATGAGATAAAAAACGTAACGATGGCCAACCATCTTCCACGCCTGGATTATTTCGGCTGGATTGGCGCATCGGTAAAGTTTCCTGATTTTGATAACAAAGATTTACAGTGGAACCAGTTAAATGTAGATTATGATTTTCCAAAAACATACAATTTGGAATTTATTACCGGCCGTGATTTTCAGCAGGGCAATATCAACGACAGCAATGCACTCATCATGAATGAAGCGGCTGTGCAGGCCATGAAGCAGCCTGTGGAAAAACTATTAGGCGCCACCGTTACCAGCCGCTTCGACAGCGGCAGGATTTATAAAGTAATTGGTGTGGTAAAAGATTTTCCCTTCCGCAGCATGCACCAGCCCATAGAGCCGCTGCTGCTTACCAGCAGGCCTCATATGATGGACAAAATTGTTTATATAAAATTACCTGCAGGTAAGTTTGCAGAAAAAATTGCAGCCATCGAAAAAAAATGGAAAACAGTATTTGCCTCCACCGGGTTCGATCACTGGTTTTTGAATGATGAATTTAACCGCATGTATGCTGCAGAAGAAAGGGTATCGGGTATGGCTAAAGCCTTTGCCATGCTGGCCATACTGATAACCGTGCTGGGCGTATTTGGTCTGCCAACATATACTGCCGAACAAAAAACAAAAGAAGTAGGCATACGCAAGGCGCTGGGTGCCGGACAAAAACAGGTGGCTGCTATTTTCCTCGGCAGCTTTATAAAAATATTGGCCGTTGCGTGCCTGGTGGCGGTGCCGCTGGCATGGCTCGCTTCTTGCAAATGGCTGCAGGGTTTTACTTACCGCATCAGCATAAGCCCGCTGCTGTTTGTGAGCAGTGCTGCTGGTTTGCTTTTTATTACCCTGTTTACGATCGGCTTTCAGGTATGGAAATCTGTAAGGGCAAACCCGGTACATTCCTTAAGAAGCGAATAAACTGTTCGTATATTTTTAAACATACCCGTTTTTATAATAAGCATTTTTGCTACCACATATTTATGTGAGTTGATATAATACCATTCAAATTAATTTTTGCGCCGCTCATCTGCCAATAAAACCAGGCGCCGTGTTTAAAAAAAATAAGGGGTGTGCTGTTGGTAATAAATGGGATATTAACGCTACCAATGGCACATCTATATGCGATTGTTCAATTTTATCTACTGAGGCATATTTGCAGTGCAAACAGCTAAGTTTTTAAACCAGGGTAATTTTTCTACCGGGCAACTTGTAAAATTTGAATCTAAAAAAAGACAGAAGTGGAAATTATTATCTACAAAACAAACATCCGCAACGAGGCAGCGCTGCACCGGGTTTCACTCTGGCTGAACAAAGCGGTGGGCCCTGCCAACTGGCAACTGGATATAAACAGCAGCGATAAAAAATTAACTGTGTATTCCAACAGTACCATCAATAAATCGCAGGTAACTGCTGCCATTCAAAA
>JAYWIB010000592.1:0-2075 GCA_043789265.1 Chitinophagaceae bacterium | reverse complement strand
CAATATCCAGGATCATTTTAGGAATAAAAAAAGGATTGAAACGGGGAGTACCATCGCCATTGGCAAAGTTGGTTACCTCTTCCTGAAAAGTAATGAGACCTCCAATACCACTGCCGACAATTACACCTACCCTATCTACATCTACATTTTCTTTATTGATACCAGCATCTTTTACTGCTTCATCACTTGCTATTAAGGCAAACTGTGTAAAGCGGTCAATTTTGCGGGCCTCCTTCCTGTCGAGATAAGTAGTGGGGTCAAAATCTTTAACCTCGCAGGCAAACCTGGTTTTAAATTTAGCAGCGTCGAATTGTTTGATAAAATCACAGCCATTTTCACCATCAGCCAAACCCTGCCAGTAATCTGCCACAGTTTTTCCCAAAGGCGTTAATGCACCCAACCCGGTAACAACTACTCTTTTAAAGCTCATAAAGTTTGCCTGCGAAAATTAAAAAAGATGATGATGGGAATGTTTACTTGGCGTGTTCTTCCAGGTAAGTTACAGCCTGACCAACAGTAGTGATGGTTTCAGCCTGCTCATCGGGGATAGAAATGTTGAATTCTTTTTCAAATTCCATGATAAGTTCAACGGTATCGAGGCTATCGGCACCGAGATCATTGGTGAAAGAAGCTTCCTGAGTTACTTCGGCTTCATCTACACCTAATTTGTCAACAATTATTTTTTTTACCCTTGTTGCAATGTCTGACATAATAGTAATATTTAGTTAATCAGGTGCAAAAATATACTTTTTGACCTAAATACAAAGAAATATAAACAATGCTTTAAATTAATCAATAAAAGTAAGATGCTTATATATAAATATGCATCTAAAAAGGAGTTTTGATTGCAAGATGTTGACTGCTGTTATTTCCTTTTTTTGGAAAAAAGCCAATTTCTGTTCCGTAAAAAAGAAAGCCCGGTTTGTAACGGTGGGCTGAAATCCTTGCTGGTAAAGGCTTTGGGCTTTTGGCACCGATAATGGTATATCCTTACAAACAAAAACCCCAAAAAATGAAAACAACTTACACCACATTAGCCACACTTATTATACTAGTGATGTGCTTCGGCGCTTCAGCACAGGCGCCCGTTACCATGTTAAATACTACCAGTGCCGCATCTGCACAAAGCAAAACGTACAATGCTACGGGTGCAAACGCAAGCTCCTTTAGCAGTAAAACATTTACTTATAAATTTGGCGCTGCTGCACAGGCTACAGACCATGTGAAGCAATTAGACAGCTTTACCATTGGCGGCGAAACTTACAGCTATGTACAAAATGCCAACTCGTATGTTAAATTAAGAAGGGTAAACAATACAGTGGTAAACACCAACAGGCAATTGCTTTGGGTGGAAAAAGCTGCCTCAGCTACTGATAAAACAATCGCAGTAGTAAACCCTTACGATGAAAATATGGAATCGGTATTTAGCGGCAACTCTCTTAGCCAGGGTACGGATAATCTTTTTGCCAACCAGGGTGATGGCAATGGCAATAACAACAACATTGAAAGGCTTGATGTAATTTTCCAGGGAGGTATTATTGCTGAATCAAATAAAAAAGTAGGCTTTGCTCTTTTTGAAAGAGGTGCTGATAATGCTCATGACCCTTTTGTAATAGCAGCAATTTCTGCAGTGGATGTAGATGGTAATCCTACAGCTTATGGCAACCCTTTAAGAGTATCTGCCACACAATGGGGCAATATACCTGCCAGTACTATCAATTATTATGTAGTACGCAGAGACCCTGCCACTGAACCAAACTTAAGAATGAGTACTTCAGGTACACAAAATATTGGTGGTGTATTCGTTTCATTAAATGATTTAGGTGTAGATACGGATACAAAAATTTATGGGTATTCAATTATAGCATATGATTTACCCGCTAGTGCTACTAGTGCCAACCTGGTGGATTATACAAACAGCAATTTTTTTCCAACCAATACAAGTTCTGCAACCAGCCAGGGTGGTATAGATTTGATTGCACTTACAGGCGTATTGTCCTTACCACAGCAGGTGATTCTGCCACCAGTGGCAAATAATATTCTTATGCCTGCTATGCTAAACACAGCACCACAAA
>JAYWIB010000591.1:0-7309 GCA_043789265.1 Chitinophagaceae bacterium | reverse complement strand
TTACAAAAAAACATTTGAGGGTCTCATTTTTCAGAAACATTTTTTCAAAACCTAAATCAACTGCAAGTTTTCTTGTTCTTACAATAATAAATAAATCTTCCACTTCGGGCGGCATATTGCCAAAGCGATCAATCATTTCTTTATGAAAATCTGCCAGTTCATTTTCAGTTTCGCAATTGTCTAACCGGGAATAAAGACTGAGCCTTTCCGTAATGCTTTCTACATAAGTATCGGGAATCAATATTTCCAGGTCGGTATCAATGCTGCAGTCTTTTACAAAATCGTCCTGCTGCTGTATTTCATCTTTGAACAACTCTTTAAACTGCGATCGTTTTAATTCTTTTACCGCTTCATCCAGAATTTTCTGGTACATCTCAAAACCAATTTCTGCAATAAATCCGCTTTGTTCGCCACCCAGCATATTGCCTGCCCCCCGTATATCCAAATCTCTCATGGCAATTTGAAAGCCGCTGCCCAGGTCGCTGTATTGTTCCAGTGTGGATAATCGCTTCCGGGAATCGGGCGGCAGTGTACTCATAGGTGGCGCCAGCAAATAACAGAAAGCTTTTTTATTGCTGCGGCCTACACGTCCTCTCAATTGATGTAAATCGCTCAGTCCAAACTGGTGTGCATTGTTTACAATGATGGTGTTTACATTCGGTATATCCACGCCGCTTTCCACAATATTGGTACATACCAGCACATCATATTTTTTATCCATAAAATCCAGAATGGTATCTTCCAGTTGGTCGCCTTCCATTTGGCCGTGTGCAAAGGCAATGCTGATATCAGGACAAAGCCCCTGTATCAATCCTTTCATTTCGGCAAGCCCGTTTACCCTGTTGTGTATAAAAAAAACCTGGCCGCCCCTTTCTGTTTCATAATAAATAATATCCCGGATAGCATCTTCATTAAACACCATCACTTCTGTTTGTATAGGCTGCCGGTTGGGCGGCGCCGTGTTTATGATGCTGAGGTCTCTTGCACCCATCAGGCTGAACTGAAGTGTACGTGGTATGGGTGTGGCCGTCAGCGTAAGTGAATCTACTGTGGCCCTTAGTTGTTTTAATTTTTCCTTTGCCGCCACACCAAATTTTTGTTCCTCATCAATTATCATTACACCCAGGTCTTTAAATTTTACATCTTTGCCCAGTAAGGCATGCGTTCCAATGATGATGTCTACTTTTCCTTCGGCCAGTTTTTGCAGGGTTTCTTTTTTTTCACGTGCCGATTTAAAGCGGTTTATAAAATCTACCGTTACAGGAAAATCTTTTAATCTTTCACCAAATGTTTTGTAATGCTGGTAAGCCAGGATGGTGGTAGGCACCAGCACTGCAGCCTGTTTGCCGTCGCAGCATGTCTTAAAAGCAGCCCTTATGGCCACTTCTGTTTTGCCAAAGCCCACATCGCCACATACCAGCCTGTCCATTGGCATGGGCTTCTCCATATCTCTCTTTACATCTTCGGTGGCCCGCCCCTGGTCGGGTGTGTCTTCATAAATAAAACTTGCTTCCAGTTCTGTCTGCATGTAATTATCAGGGCTGTGGGCAAAGCCCTGCTGGCTTTTTCGCTGTGCGTATAATTTTATTAAATCCGTGGCAATGTCTTTTACCTGCTTCTTTGTTTTTTCTTTTAGTTTATTCCAAACATCGCTGCCCAGCTTATTCATCTTTGGTACGCTGCCTTCTTTGCCGCTGTACTTGGCAATTTTGTGCAGTGATGAAATATTTACATACAGCAGATCGCCATCTTTATATTGTATCCTTACTGCTTCCTGCATTTTGCCATTGGCTTCTATTTTTTGCAGGCCGCTGTATACACCCACACCATGGTCAATATGTGTAACATAATCGCCGGGCTGCAGTTCCCTCAGTGTTTTTAAAGTAAGCGCCTTGTTTTTACTGAAAGCCTGCTTTACCTTGTATTTGTGGTAGCGCTGAAATATCTGGTGATCAGTATAGCAAATTATTTTAAGGCTGTCATCAATAAAGCCTTCGTGTATAGAAGTGGGGATGGGTGTAAGCGGTATATCAGCTTTTAAATCAATAAAAATACTATGCAGCCTTTCCAATTGTTTTGGATTTTCGGCAAACAGGTAAATGTTGTATTTCTTTGCTTCGTATTCCTTTAAATTTTTTATCAGCAAGTTAAACTGGCGGTTAAAGGCGGGTTGCTCTTTTGTATCAAAGGCAATGCTGGCATCAACAGCAGCCTTTGCAAAAAAAGCTTTCGATCCAAATTCTACGATGTGCTTTTTTATTAGCTGCTCTTCCAGTATTGCGGCAGTAATAAAATCCTGTGGCAGCACTTCTTTCCTTTCATGAATTTCCGTTTCTTCTGAACCGGCAGTTGTTTTACTGCTGCCCAATGTTTTAATTACGTGTAGAAAAACCTCCAGGTCTTCTTCCTGCTGCTGAATTTTTTCTTTTATAAACTGCCAGTCCTGCGTCCATACTATTGTATTGGGGGGCAAAAATTCCAGCAACGAAACTTTTTCTGCGCCCTCACCTGACGCATCCTCCTGCAGGGCATCTACATTAGGAATAATATTTACCTGTAGCAGCTTGCGTTCGCTCAATTGTGTTTCAGGATCAAAGATGCGGATACTGTCCACTTCGTTGCCAAACAATTCTATCCTGTAGGGTTTTTCATTGCCGAATGAATATATATCCAGTATGCCGCCCCGGATGGCAAACTGGCCGGGCTCATACACAAAGTCTGTTCTTGTAAAACCATACTGAACAAATTTTTCCAGTATGCCGTTTACATCAATCGTATCTGCCTGTTTTATAGAAATAATATTATCGGAGAGGGTCTTTGATAATATCACTTTTTCAAACAGTGCTTCTGCATGTGTTACCAGTATTTTTTTGTTGCCGCCGCCTGCAATTTTTGTAAGCGCTTCAGTACGCAGCATTACATGGCTGCTGTTCAGCAGCTTATAATTTTTTTTATTTTTAAAAGAAGAGGGAAAATAAAAAAGGTCGAGCGCCCCGGTAATATTTTCCAGTGTATTGTGAAAATAAGCGGCTTCTTCTGCATCTCTTAATACAATCAGGTGATTGAGCTGTGCCGCCGCAGGATGATTAAATACTGCTGAAAAAACAAACGCTGGCGCACTTCCACTAAGGCCGTGTATATGCAGTTGCTGCGGCTGGGGCATAATACACCGCTGCGCTATATTTATAGAGCGGGCATCCGTCGCATATTCTTTCAACAACACATCCAGGTTCATCAGGGTGCAAATATACGGCGGCAGCTTTTTAAAAATGCCCGGATAAATGCAGGCTCAATACCAAAAAGATCAATTAACCGTTTGGATGGTTTTATGTATAATTTTGAATGATGAAACCTGCTTACAATTTATAATTTGCACTGATGAAAATGTACCATTATTGTATTGCTGCATTTCTTTCGCTGTCAGCCGTACCTGTAGTACAGGCACAGGAAATAAAGCCGGTAAAATTTGCCAATGGCAATTTTATACCCTCCAATAACCTGCGTAAAACGATGGTATCGAAACAGGCGCTGGCTCCTGCTTTAATGGGCAATCAATATTTTGTACTGCTTCAGTTTGATGTACTGCCCGCCGCTGCTGAAAAAAATCAGCTTGCCGCCGCAGGCATTGTATTGGGCGATTATTTGCCAGGCAATGCATTTATGGCAAGCATTAATAGCCAGGCTGATTTTTCTTCATTAAAAAGAATGGGCATTGTATCCATCAACCTAGTACCGCCATTTTATAAAATAGACAGGCAACTGCTGTATGATGCACCTGTTGTAAACAAAGAGGATGAGCCACTGGCAGCAGTAAGTTATTTTGCCGGGGCAGATAAAGAAATAGTAACAGCAGCCTTGCAAAAAGCAGGTGCCGTAATAGTGCCAACAAAATTTACCGATGCCGCCATTGTATTTATACAACGGGATAAACAGGTGCTGGATGCCGTAGCGGCCATTCCCCTGGTAACTGCTATACGCCTGCAGCCTATGCACGACAAGCCGCTGAATTATAAAAACATTGGCGCACATGCTGTAAGCGGATTAAATGCTGCCACCGGAAAAAATTTAAATGGACGGGGTGTTACATTGGGCATTGGTGACAATGCAGACATTTCCACCCATGATGATTTTACCGGTAGAATAATTAACAGAAGTCCCTGGGTGCCGGCCAGGCATGGTACACATGTAGCAGGAACGGCGGCAGGTGCCGGTATTATCAATGTAAAGAACCATGGTATGGCGCCAAAGGCTACCATTGTAAACCAGTTTTTTAGCGATATTATTATTAACAGCCCGGCATACATTGCTGATTATGGAATGGTGCTTACCAACAATTCTTATTATTCATCACAGGACGATTGCCCCGGCAATGGCGAATATGATTTGCTGAGCAATTATGTAGATGGGCAGATGAAGACGTACAAAGAACTGCTGCATGTGGTAGCTTCCGGCAATGACGGTACTAAAACCTGTTCGCCATTTATCAGCCCTTATGGTACGGTAAAGTCTGGGTGGCAGGCGGCCAAAAATGTACTTACTGTGGGCGCCATCAATACCCTTGATTATAAAGTTGCACCCTTTAGCAGCAGCGGCCCTGCAAACGACGGAAGAATAAAACCTGAAATTACCGCAGGCGGATGGGCTGTATTATCTACTTACCTGAACAATACCTATGGCAACAACTGGGGCACCAGCATGGCATGCCCGACGGTAACAGGTGCTGTGGCTTTAATGTATGAAAGATACAGGCAGTTACATGGCGGACAAAATCCAAAAAGTGCCCTGATGAAAGCATTGGTATGCAACACTGCGGAAGACCTCGGCAACACTGGCCCGGATTATATTTTTGGTTTTGGTATGCTCAATGCAAGGCGTGCGGTACAGGCAATAGACAGCGTCCGTTATATCGTTAGCAATATTGCCAATGGCGGTAGCAATAACCACAGCCTTACTGTGCCGCCGGGATTAAGACGAATTAAAATAATGCTGTACTGGGCAGATGCGGCTGCATCATCTATTGCAGCAGCAGCACTGGTAAATGATTTGGATGTAAAAGTAGCTACACCGGCAGCCGCCACCCACCGCCCGCTGGTACTCAATCCAAATCCTGCAGCCGTAAGCAACCCGGCTACTGAAGGATTTGATCATACCAATAACATTGAGCAGGTGGTGATTGATTATCCCGCCGCCGGTGTTTACAGCATCAACGTAAATGGATTTTCAGTGCCGCAGGGTCCGCAGGAATATGTAGTTACTTACGAGTATCAGCAGCAGGAAGTAGTGGTGGAATATCCTGCTGGTGGTGAAAAGCTGGTACCCGGCGAAATGGAAATCATCCGCTGGTCGGCCTATGGCAATGAAGCTAATACTTTCACCATTGAATATTCACAAAACAACGGCACCTCGTGGAATATTATCAATAACAATGTGGCTGCGGACAGCATGAGTTATTCCACCTGGCAGGTGCCCGCTGCCATTACCAGCAATGCATTGATAAGAGTGAGCCGCAATGGAACCGGCTTAAGCGGTCAAAGCAAAGAGTTCACTGTTTTAGGTGAGCCCAATGTGGCAGCGGCCAATGTGTGTGAGGGTGCCGTGCTGCTAACATGGCCGCCGGTAACAGGTGCAGAAGATTATGATATACTTCAGTTAACGGCCGACAGTATGAAGGTGATCGCAAACACCACAGATACATTTTATATTGCTACCGGATTAAATAAATATAAAAAATACTGGCTGGGTGCAGCAGCAAAAAATAACGGCATACCAGGCAGGAGGTCCATTTCGGTAAATGTGCTGCCCAACAGTGGCGCATGCTCGCTGAATGTTTTTAACAACGATTTGAAAGTGGACAGCATACTGGAACCCAACACTGCACGCCAGCAGTTTGCCAATGCTGCAGATGCAACAGCGCCGGTAAAAATTTTAATAAAAAATGCAGGCTCAGTTGCTACTGCAGGCGCATACAATGTATTGTTCAGTTATGCAGGTAATACCATCACCGAAACGGTCAACACCATCATTCCGCCAGGCGGCTCATTGATTTATACTTTTACAGGATCGTATGCTGCTGCTGTAAGTGGCTACCGCTACGATTTTAAAGCCTGGGTTACCAAAGCGGATGATGCCAATCATGCTAATGACACTGCTTATAAAGCAGTAAAATATATTAACAACGATGCGATATCAGCATTGCCGTTGACGGAGAATTTTGAGGCAATGCCTGCAGCAGAATATACACGATCAGAAATGGCCATCGGTGAAAATAAGCACCTGGATTTTTTTACTGACACCAGCACCGGAAGAGCCAGAACATTTGTAAACACCGGCTTTGCACTTAATGGCAGCAATGCTTTAACGCTTGATCAGTGGCCTGCAAGCACCCGTGGCGCCACCGACTCGTTGATTTTTAATTACAACATGCAGCCGTACATTAATAAGCAACTGCGGCTGGAATTTTTTTATAGAAATCATGGGCAGGCCGATGCACCCGGCAACAGGGTGTGGGTAAGGGGAAATGAAAACAATGCGTGGGTGGAAGCATACAATTTATTCAGTAACCAGGCCGAACTGGGCCAGTGGCAGAAAGGAATTATAAATATTAACGATGCACTCGGCAGTGCCATTCCGGTACAAAATATCAGCAGCACCTTTCAGATTAAATTTGGCCAGCAGGGTAAAACTTCTGCCAACAGTGCAGCGCCGGTTATTGATATTGATGATGGTTATACTTTTGATAACATTACACTGGATGAAGCCATCAACGATGCAGCGCTGTTAAAAATTAACAGCCCCGGCAGAAGCGGCTGCGGATTAACTGCATCCACTCCTGTAAACATCACTGTAAAAAATTACAATAATGCAGCTTTAAATAATGTGCAGGTAAATTACCGGATAAATAACGGCCCGGTGGTTACGCAGCAAATTGCTTCAATTGCTGCCAACCAATCTTTAAATTTTACTTTTTCGCAGTTAGCCAATTTTTCTGCGTATACAGATTACAGCCTGGATGTATGGGTGAAACATACTGGTGATTCTTATGCATCCAACGACAGTATTTTATTGTATACTTTCCACAACAGCCCTGTTATAAGCACTTATCCCTACCTGCAGAATTTTGAAAACAATGATGGTAATTTTTATACAAAGGGTTCTAACACTACCTGGGAATGGGGTTCGCCGGTTGCAGGCCCGGGCAAAGCGGTCATCAGCAACACAGCCAGTGGTGATAAGGCATGGATCACCAATTTATCCGGCAATTACAATGACAATGAAACCTCTTATCTTATTACACCCTGCTTTGATCTTA
>JAYWIB010000590.1:0-7314 GCA_043789265.1 Chitinophagaceae bacterium | reverse complement strand
GCGACCGCCCTGTGCAGGTGGGTTCTCATTTTCATTTTTATGAAGTAAATAAACAAATGAAATTTGACAGATCAATTGCATTGGGTATGCGCCTGAATATTGCGGCAGGTACGGCCGTCCGTTTTGAACCGGGTGAAGAAAAAAACGTGGAGCTGGCAGCCTTTGGAGGCAACAAAATTTTATTTGGGTTCAATAACCTGGTAAATGGTAAAGTGGAATAACCAAAAGATAAAAAAGTAGTTAGCATGAGCAACATCCTGAACAATACTAAACATTCTGTATGAAGATAAACCGTATAAAATATGCCAATATGTATGGGCCCACCACCGGAGATAAAATTAGGCTGGGCGATACAGACTTGTTCATTGAAATAGAAAAAGACTTCACCGTGTATGGTGATGAGGCAAAGTTTGGAGGCGGAAAAACAATCCGGGATGGCATGGCACAATCAGCAACGGCTACACGAAAAGATGGTGTGCTTGATTTTGTAATTACCAGCGTAATGATCATTGACCATTGGGGCATAGTTAAAGCAGACATTGGAATAAAAGATGGGAAAATAATTGCGATTGGTAAGGCGGGCAATCCTGATACCATGGACGGCATAACGCCAGGAATGGTAATTGGCGCCAGTACAGAGGTGCATGGTGGCGCAGGATTGATAGCTACAGCAGGCGGTATTGATACGCACATTCACTTTATTTGTCCCCAGCAGATTGATCATGCATTGTTCAGCGGTATTACCACCATGCTTGGCGGCGGTACCGGCCCGGCAGACGGCACCTCTGCCACCACCGTTACACCCGGTGCATGGAATATCCAAAAAATGCTGCAGGCAGCAGATGCGTTTCCAATGAACCTGGGCTTTATGGGCAAGGGCAATTGTGCTTCCACCGCTCCGCTTACAGAACAAATAGAAGCAGGCGCATTGGGATTAAAAATACATGAAGATTGGGGCAGCACACCTGCCACCATTGATGCTGCACTAACGGTGGCGGATATGCTGGATATACAAATAGCCATCCACACCGATACGCTCAACGAAGCCGGCTTTTTGGAAGATACCGTGAAAGCCATCAATGGCCGTGTAATACATACCTTTCATACAGAAGGTGCCGGTGGCGGGCATGCACCCGATATCATAAAGATTGCGATGTATCCAAACATACTGCCTTCTTCCACCAATCCTACAAGGCCGTATACGGTTAATACAATAGATGAGCACCTGGATATGCTGATGGTTTGTCATCACCTCGATAAAAATGTGCCGGAGGACATTGCATTTGCCGACAGCCGCATACGCCCGGAAACAATTGCTGCAGAAGATATGCTGCACGACATGGGTGTAATAAGTATGATGAGCAGCGACAGCCAGGCGATGGGCCGTGTAGCTGAAGTAATAACAAGAACCTGGCAAACTGCACACAAAATGAAAATACAACGGGGACGCCTGCCTCAGGATGAAGAAAGAGGGAATGATAATTTCCGGGTAAAAAGATATGTGAGTAAGTATACCATTAACCCCGCTGTATCACATGGCATCAGCAATTATGTGGGCTCACTGGAGCCGGGAAAGATGGCAGACATTGTTTTGTGGAAGCCTGCTATGTTTGGTGCTAAGCCCGAAATGATAATTAAAGGAGGCATGGTGATAGCTGCAAAAATGGGCGACCCGAATGCGTCCATTCCAACACCGCAGCCCGTGTTATACCGGCACATGTTTGGAGCAGCAGGCAAGGCATTATTTAATACCTGCGCCACTTTTGTTTCAAAAATTTCGCTGGAAAAAAATATTGTGCAGCAATATGGTTTGCAAAAAATAATACTGCCGGTAACCAACTGCCGAAAAATTGGAAAAAAAGATATGCTGCACAACAATGCTATGCCGCATATAGAAGTGAACCCGGAAAATTATGAAGTGAAAGTGGATGGCGAACACATTACCTGTGAGCCAATGAAAGAGCTGCCGCTGGCACAGCGGTATTTTTTGTTTTAGGGTGGCCACAGATTGCACAGATTGACACAGATGTTATTGCTGCGGCCAAGCCACCGCAATAACTCAAGTAAAATATTTATTGGCGATGCTGTTGACAAAAAAAATTGGCACACTGGATTTAATGAAAATTGATCAGCGTAAAGTTGATTTTATTTTTTTGGAATGGCACGAAACAAGAAAAAGAATTTTAAGTAAACAGACAGCGGGCGGCAGAGAAATTTCGCTGAAATTTTTAAATGAAAATCCTGAGCTGACACAAGGCGATGTGCTGTATGAGGACGAATCTGCAATAGTTGCAGTATCAGTGATGCCCTGCAGTTGTATAGTGATAAAGCCAACCAGCATGTTTGAGATGGCTTCAGTGTGTTATGAAATCGGCAACAAGCACTTGCCTTTGTTTTACGAAGATGACATGCTGCTGGTACCGTTTGACGTGCCTTTAATGAAACTGCTGCAGGCGCAGGGGTATGATGTGAAAGAAGAAAACAAAAAATTACTGCAGCCATTAAAGACAACAGTAGCACCACATGGAGCCGGCAGCAACAGTCTGTTTACAAAAATTATGAAACTTACCAACCCAAGCCCCCCCACCCCCCAAAGGGGGGATTAAGGCAGGAGTCAGTGAATTTTTATTCTCTTTTCAAATTCAAAAGCATTACCGTGGAAATAAAAAAAAGAACTCAGAATTTATTATACCCCAAGAACCCCCCTTTGGGGGGCAGGGGGGCTTTGTCTCTCCTGCATTTGTCAGACCCGACTTTACCAATCGGTGCCTTCTCCCACTCTGCCGGGCTGGAAACTTATGTGCAACAAAAAGTTGTGAAGGACAAAGCAACTGCAAAGGCCTTTATCACGGAAATGCTGAGCAGAAATTTACAATATACCGATGCAGCTTTTGTTTCGCTGGCCTTTGATGCTGTAGTAAACAATGACATTGAAAATATTTTAAAACTGGATGAAGAATGCAGTGCAGTAAAACTGCCGTTAGAAATGCGGCAGGCCAGTAAAAAATTAGGCACAAGACTGTTGAAAATTTTTGAGCCGCTTTCCAATCATACATTGATAACAGCATTCAATGAAAAAGTAAAGCAGCAGCAAACAAACGGCAACTATTGTATTGCTTTTGCATTGTTTGCCTGCGCCATGGGAATCTCCAAACAGGATGCACTATATGGATTTTATTACAATGCAGCGGCAGGTTTTGTTACCAATAGTGTAAAGCTGATTCCATTGGGGCAGCAGGAAGGGCAGGAAATTTTATTTTCATTGCTGCCGCTGCTGCAGCAATTAGCAGAACAATCAATGCAGCCCGGCATAAACATGATCGGCATGTGCTGCACAGGCTTCGATATACGCTGCATGCAGCATGAGCAGTTGTATTCCAGGCTGTACATGAGCTGAGGAGTGTTTGCGTTTCAATTGCTAATTTTACAGGGATGAGCAATTATTTCAATCTTATAAACACATCAATGCTTGACAGGAAATTGTCAGAAAATCAATTTCCTTTAAGCAAATATCTTTTTTGGGGATGCGGCTCCCGGGAGCATTGATGTTTCAAAAAATAAAAGATATGTGATTGAACGTGTGCTCACAAGAGGAAGCCTGGAAGATTTTTACATGCTCCTGAAAATGTACAGCGACGATGAAATAAAAGAAGCGCTGAAAAAAAGCAAAGAGCTGGATCTAAAAACTGCAAATTTCTGCAGCCTCTATTTTAATATTCTAAAATCGGAGATATATGTTTCATCATTCTATAAATGAAAAACTCTTTCCTTACTTAATATGCTTGCTCAATAAAGAAACAAAAGTACAAGTTAGTCCACGAATGTATCGGGATTAACATGACACAACGAAACTGATTAAAAAACACATGTCTGTCACAAAAAAAGAAAAAACAATCTGTGTAAATCTGTGCAATCTTCGGCAAAAAAAATTATGAACAGAAACTATATAAAAATTGGGGTAGCCGGCCCCGTTGGTTCAGGTAAAACGGCATTGATAGAAAGACTGAGCAGGGCAATGAGTAATGAATACAGCCTGGCAGTAATTACCAATGATATTTATACCAGAGAAGATGCGGAGTTTCTCACAAAAAATTCGCTGCTGCCGCCGGAAAGAATTATTGGTGTGGAAACGGGTGGCTGTCCGCATACTGCCATTCGGGAAGATGCCAGCATGAACCTGGAAGCAGTGGAAGAAATGGCCGCAAGAATTCCCGATGTGCAAATCATTTTTATTGAAAGCGGCGGCGATAACCTCTCTGCCACCTTCAGCCCCGATTTGGCCGACATTACCATTTTTGTAATTGATGTGGCAGAGGGCGATAAAATACCTCGTAAGGGCGGGCCCGGTATTACAAGAAGTGATTTGCTGGTAATTAATAAAATTGATTTGGCACCTTATGTACATGCAGATCTAAATGTGATGGAAACCGATGCAAAAAAAATGCGTAAAGGAAATCCATTTGTATTTACCAACCTGCTTACGCTGCAGGGCGTGGATAGTGTAATTGGCTGGATAAAAAAATATGGCCTGCTGGAAAATGCTGCCGAACCTTTGCTTATCCGATGAATGCAAAACTGCACATACAGGTGGCTGTAAAAAAAACATGTTCTTTTTTAAAACATGTTTTTTTTACCACACCCTTTAAGGTGATGGACATTACCGAAGACAAAGCTGCCGGGCCGCTTTACCTCATGCTAATGAGTGCCTCGCCAGGCGTATTGGATGGCGACGTATATGAAATAAAAATTGAAGTGGAGCGGAATGCAGTGCTTTACCTGCATACACAGGCCTACCAGCGTATCTTTTACATGAAGCAGGGAGCAAGCCAGCAGATGACGGTGCATGTAAAAGAAGGCGCTGCTTTTATTTATCTTCCGCATCCTGCCGTACCACATCAGCAATCTGTATTTACCGGCATCAATAACTTTTACCTGCATATTAACGCCTGCCTTGTATTTGGTGAAGTGCTTACCTGCGGAAGAAAATTAAATGGTGAAAGTTTTTTGTTTTCAAAGTATCACAGCATCACCCAGGTGTTTATAAACGAAGCACTGGTAATAAAAGAAAACCTGCTAATGCAGCCTGCGCTTATTGAGGTAAGTGCCATCGGCCAACTGGAAGGCTTTACTCACCAGGCAAGCCTGTTAATTTTGGATGAACACCTGGACTGTAAAAATTTGCAGTCACTCATACTGGAATTGCTTGCTGAAAAAATTAATATTGAATCCGGTGTTACTGCTGCCCCCGTTAATGGATTAATCATTCGCCTGCTGGGCAATGGTGCCGAGGAATTGTATGATGTATTAAAACAAATGGCCGGACTGGTTAAGCCAGTTACTCAAAAAAAAATCTATCATGCCACCTGAAATGCAGGCACTCATTATAACGGCCGTTTCCATTGCATGCCTGCACACCCTTACAGGCCCCGATCATTATTTACCTTTCATTGCCTTATCAAAATCAAGAGGATGGACGATTGGTAAAACCATTGCCTGGACTGTCGCCTGCGGACTGGGGCATGTGCTTAGTTCGGTGGCGCTTGGGCTGGGCGGTGCAGCTTTAGGATGGTCGCTAAGCAAAATAAATTTTCTGGAAAACGTACGCGGCGGTATTGCAGGATGGGTGATGTTATTGTTTGGAGTGCTGTATATGTTATGGGGATGGTATCGCCTGTATACAAACAAACAGCACAAACATTTTGACGCAGATGAACAGGGTTTGTATGTATATGAACACAGGCATGGCGTGGCAGTGTTGCCTGCAGAACGTTTTCGGGTAACCCCCTGGGTTATGTTCATCATATTTATATTGGGCCCCTGTGAGCCGATGATACCTTTACTGTATTATCCGGCTGCACAAAAAAATGTGTGGGGCATGATGATACTAATTCTGCTGTATACTTTTTTTACGTTGCTTACTATGTTGGGGATTGTACTGCTTGGTTATTTTGGTATTGGTTTTTCTGCTTCGCCAAAAGCAGAAAAGTATGTACATGTGCTGGGCGGTGTTACCATTTTTGTTTGTGGTGTGGGAATGGTTTGGATGGGTTGGTAAAGCTACCTGTAATTTTAAACTGCATCATTTCTTATAACTTTAATATTTTTCACGCTTATTTTTTTTCAATGAAACATGGAGGCGGCTACAATGTAAAACTCATTACCGCAGGAATTTTTTTTGCCGTGCTTTGGGCATCTGCCTCTGCTGCCACCAAAATTGCATTGCAGTCTGCACAACCATTTGTAATTGCCGTAACGAGGTTTTTTATTGCCGCAATTATAATGTTGTTTATTTCACACACTTTATTAAAACAACGAATGCCGCAGGGCAGGGAGTGGAAACAAATTGCCATATACGGATTGCTCAACATCAGCATTTATCTTGGGCTGTATGTAATTGGAATGATGTATGTTTCGGCAGGGCTGGGTACACTTTCTGTAGGTACCAATCCTGTACTCATCAGCCTGATAGCTGCACTGTGGCTGAAGCAGCCCGTAAAAAAAGCTACAGTAATTAGTTTAATATTATGCACGGCTGGTATTGTAGTGGCAGCATATCCTTTACTCAAGGGAAGCTATGCCACACCCGGCGGTATACTCATTTTGTTTATCAGCATGCTTTCTTATTCTGCCGGGGCAGTTTATTTTTCAAACAAGCAATGGAATGATTTGCACATACTTGTAATCAATGGCTGGCAAACTTTATTTGGCGGTGTTTTTTTGCTGCCATTTTTATTTGCGTTTTATGATGCCGGTAAGAATGTTTATGACAGTAAAGCCATTGGCGGAATGCTGTGGCTGGCCATACCCGTTTCTATTGGTGCGGTACAGCTATGGCTGTATCTTTTGAAAGACAATCCTGTTAAAGCATCTTTCTGGTTATTTCTTTGCCCTGTATTTGGCTTTGCCATAGCAGCCATTTTGCTGAAAGAACCGCTGAGTTTATTTACACTTGCCGGAGTAGCGTTGGTAATTGCAGGATTATACATCATCCAAAAGAAAAAATAATTTTCTTAAACCTGCTGCTGTTTTATTAATTCATACAATGTTTCTGCATCTTCTTTTTTAAACAACTGCGTGCCTTCATTCATAGTAGCTGCACTGCCGCAGGCCACTCCAAATGCAATTACTTCTTTTAGTGAACGCTGCTGCTGCAGCATGTATGTTACACCGGCCAGCATACTGTCGCCGGCACCTACGGTGCTTTTCTTTTCCACTTTTGGTGCGGGGGCAAAATGTTTTTCATCTTTTGTTACCAGCCATGCACCCAATGGACCCAGGCTTACCACCACCATTTCGGCATACCCGTCAAAAATT
>JAYWIB010000589.1:0-7341 GCA_043789265.1 Chitinophagaceae bacterium | reverse complement strand
TCCACGCCGCCCGTAGGTATGCGCCAGAAATTGTACCCGATAAGTATGGCGAAAGCAATACCGTATATCCAGTAAATATTAAACCTGTTTTTCTTTTTGGAAGAGTTGTCCTCTCCATTGGGTGAGATATTATTAGGGCTGACTTTCCTGTTAACCTCTGTTTTTTTATCGTCTGACATAAATCTTTACTTGCTGTTTTTATTTATTTTATTAACGGATTAACCGTCAGGGCAGGCATTTTATTTTTTATCCTTTGTGTTCCATCACGGGCGCATCGCTCCACATTTCTTCCAGTTGATAAAACTTTCGTGGCTCGGGCAGCATTACATGCACCACCACGTTTACATAATCAATCAAAATCCATTGCTGCGCCTGCCTGCCTTCATGCTTATAAGGCAGTTCCCCGCATTTGTCCTTCACCTCTTCTTCCAAAAAATCAGCTATTGCTTTCAATTGTGTATTGTTGGTAGCTTCGCAAATAATAAAGAAATCGGAAACTGCTTCAGGAATATCACGCAGATCAAGACTAACAATATTCCCACCCTTTTTATCCTGAATGGCTTTGATAATGGTTTTAAAAATTTTACTGTTACGGTTAAGCCTGGTGCTGCCTTTTTTTTTGCGGCTGGCCAATACTGTCAGGTTATTCAAATGATTACTTTTTTATTACTGGCAGCGTTGCGGCAGCCGGATGATTTTTAATTTGCTGTGCTTATTTTTTATTTTTTTTAATAAGCAGGATGTAGCTTGCAAATGCGTTCAAAAGTACTAATTCTTTATCAATAGCTGCATATGCCTTTGTTCAATTTTCCTTTTACTGTATTGGATACCGTGGACAGTACCAACAACTATGCCATGGCAAAGGTTCATGCAGGATTGGCGAAACATGGGGATGCATTTTTTACACATGCACAAACAAATGGAAAAGGGCAAAGAGGAAAGCATTGGAATACCGGCGTAAAAAAAAATATCCTGCTAAGCATTGTAACAGCACCGGACAGCCTGCACCTGTCCGACCAGTTTCATTTATCAGTGGCGGTGGCACTGGCCTGCAGGGATTTCTTTGAATGCTATGCAGGCGATGAAACAAAAATAAAATGGCCCAATGATATTTATTGGCGTGACAGAAAGGCAGGGGGAATTTTAATTGAAAATGTAATAGGAAAAATTGCAACCAATACCACTATGCCTGCGCCCAACAAATGGAAATATGCAGTAGTAGGCATTGGTATTAATATCAATCAAACTGTGTTTGATGCAACGGTAAAAAATGCGGTGTCATTAAAGCAAATTACCGCCGGCGAATATAATCCGGAAGCGCTGGCAAGAGAGCTGCATGCAATGGTATTGGACAAAATAGCTGCACTTGCACCCGGCAGTTTTAAAAAAATGTTGTCGGAATACAATGACTGCCTGTATAAAAAAGATGAATTGGTTACACTAAAAAAACAATCCATTTTATTTGAAACAAAGGTGAACGAAGTAACAGCAAAAGGCCAGTTGTTTACCACAGACAGGATAGACAATTATTTTGAATTTGGAGAAGTGGAATGGATGCTGTAAGCAGCTTATTCTTTTTTATACTTTGCAATTAAATCTTTAAACTGCTGTTGTTCTTTAAAGGGAGCATACACTTCATCATCGAGGTACAGCCAAACGGGTGCACCCAGTTGCATGGCTTTTTCCACTTCGGTATAAAAGACATCTTTATTGCCCATGGCCGCATATATTTCAGCAATGGTATGCTGCATGTTTACATCATCGGGATATACTGCCAGGCCATCCTGTACGGTGCCAAGGGCTTTATCAGTTTGTCCCATCATGCGGTATGCGTTTGCCAGCGCATTCACTATTATAGGGTCGCCGGGTTTTAGCCTGTTGGCCATTTCATAATCAGCCAGTGCCTTTTCGTAATTTTTTAATTTCAGCCAGGCCTGTCCCCTGTCTCTAAAAATTATTTCGTCTTTGTTATTGTATTTTATTCCAAGGTTGTAATCTTCTATGGCCTTTTCATACTCTCCCCTGCCGGCAAGCAATATGCCCCTGTTAGAATAAGCAAGCGAATAGGTGGGATCCATTTCTATTGATTTGGAATAGTCGGCCAAAGCTGCATCTGTATTGCCTTTATCGTACCACGAAGTGCCGCGGTTGTTGTAAGCCAATGCATATTTAGGATCAATTTTAATTGCCCTGTCATAATCGTCAATGGATTTATCATAGTCTTTTTTATTAAAAAATAAAATACCCCTGTTGTTAAAAGCCGCAGCATTATTGGGCGATAGGTCAATCACTTCATTGTACAGTTTAATGGCATTGTCGGGTTCTTTTTCCTGATATGCCTGGCTAAATAAATCATCGGCATATTTTGATTTGTTGAATGCAGCTTTTGAAACATCTGATACATTGCTCTGGTTAAAATAGCTGGCAAATTGTTCGATGGTAACATCCGCCAGCTTCTGGCGTTCCTTGGCTTTTTTCTCCAGGTTTTGCGGTTCGCCCTTTTTACACTGCGGATACAGCAGCCCCATCATTTCATCGAAGCCGCCAATTTTTATAAAGTAACTGTTGTCCGTATTATTAATTAAATGCGCTACCCGCCAGTGTACATCGTGTTCATTCATGCCGCACCATATCAGTTCGTATTTGCTGTTGGTTTTTATTTTGTTCAATGCATTCATGATGGAGTGGTCGGCGCCATTGTAGCCTACCACTATTACATTAAAATTTTGCAGCAGTTCGCCAATTTTAAGCTCCAGGTTTTTTGAGAGCTGCACTGTTTCCCTGCTGGTATTTTTCATATTGGCAAAGCGGTAATCGCCATGCAGTTTTATAATATTTGGTTTATCGCTGTAGATAGAAATGTATTGCGACAGTTCATCATCTGCATAAAACCTGCACTTGGTATTGGTATAGTAGGCCAGTGCATCATTTATAAGGTCATCAAAATTGGTGGTAAGAATATTGGTGAAAACTTTGGACTCAATCAGGTAGGCAAGCAAAATATAAGCACCGCCGGGATCTTTGTGTTCTATTAAGGATTCAATCAGGCGCTGCCTTTCTTTGGGGGCATTGTCAAATTCATCCATCCAGAAACCATACTGTGCATCTTCAATAATTTTTTCTTCATAAGAGGGCCAGTCAGCATCGTCTATAAATTCTTTCAGTTTTTTTTCTTCAATATCCCTGTCTTTCAGCACCCGGTTTTTAAGAATCGTATGCTTATCGCTGATGTATGTTGCAAGAGTATTATTTTGAATGTCCTCGTCCAGAAAACTGTTTAAAATTTTTACATCGCCTTTAGTTAAAAAATCTTTTACCACCGATGCTGTGCCGCTTATTTCATTTTTCAGGTAGCTTAGTTTTTGACAAATATCAATAACTCCACTTCCCAGCGGCACATTCGACTTATAAGAACAGCCTGCACCAATCAGCAGGGCATACTTTGGCTTATCGGTAAATACATGGTGCCTGTCCTGTATACAGTTGATGAGGTATTTAAAACTTTTTGTTTTAGCAGGATCAATCGTTTTAAAAGGAGGCATACAGAAAGATTTGTTTTAAACTTACAAATTTTTTCTGTAAAAAAGAAGCAAACCATCAGTTGTTTTCCGCCGCCCTGGCCTCGGCTTCATACTTGTTATTATAGTAACCGCTGCGGATACTTTCCCATAAATATTTTATTACAAACAATACATAGCCGTGCTGCCGGTACTGCCGTACATGGCAAAGCTCATGCTTCAGCCAGCGGGTGTTTTTTAAAAATTCTTCTTTGCTGGCATTGTGCAGGTGAATGGTTTTGCCCAGCACCATTGCCACTGAAGCGCTCCGCATTTTAAAGGCAGCGATGGCCGCCAGCCACGAGTTTTCTTTTATAAAAAACTCATCCCTGTTCAATTTCTTTCCAGGCATTTAAAATTTCTTCTGTATGCTGTTTACTTTTAGGCTTTAAAAATATTTTACGGATGATGCCCTTTTCATCTATTAAAAAAGTAGTACGGTGCAGCCCCATGTACTTGCGGCCATAGAGTTGCTTTTCGCCCCACACACCATACTTATCTATCAGCGTATGATTGGTATCTGCCAGTAAGGTAAAAGGGAGCTTAAATTTTGTTTCAAATTTTTTATGCTTAGCGGCTTCGTCTGGGCTTACGCCCAGTACTGTTATGCTTTGTTTTTTTAGCAACAAAAAATTATCCCTCAGGTTGCAGGCCTGTTCGGTACAGGTGGGTGTATTATCTTCAGGATAAAAATACAATACCAGCTTTTGTCCCTTAAACTGGCTGAGCGACACTTTGTTTCCATCCTGATCTGTAGTTGTAAATGCAGGTGCTTTTTGTCCTGCTTCCAATGTGGTCATTGCTTTTTATTTTGTTTTTTAATCTTCGAATAATTAATTCTGCATCTTTCTGTTAAATAATTTCTTTATGGCTTACCGCATAAATGTATAAACCCTTTCTGTTTTATTACCGGCTATATCTTCCACGCTTATCTTTAATTCGTGCATACCCGGTGTGCAGTGTTCATCAAACTTATAAATAAAAGTGCGACCCTTATCATTGCTGAACCTAAGCCACTTTCCATCAAGCTCCGCTCTAAAGTTTTTTAATTCATCTGTTTCGTCTCTTATAACAAAAACTATCCTGCTTAGTTTAGCCGCATTCATACCACTTCTAAATCCGACAGGTGTAACTGATGGCGGTATAAGATCAGCATACAATTCTACATTACCCAATGCTTTAAAAGAAGACTTATACCAGTCGCCTGTTTTTTCTGCCTTTGCGTAATCATCTTTATTATTCCACCAGCGGCGCATTACCATACGGTCGGGATAGGCTGTGGTATTGTTTTTTATGTTAACTCCATAATACGTGTGCACAGGTACATAGCCACTGTGCAACTGCAATGCAGTGCCGCCATGTACACCCGCAATGGGAGTAACTTTAAAGTTTACCGAATCGTACAATTGATTTTCATCCAGGTAAAAATTGAGTGCATTGTTTTCAAATACATTAAAATAGCCGGGCTTAAAAACATTTTCAGCAGGCAAAATATCTGCAGGTGCGGCAGTGGAAGCCTGCACAGTAAACTGCAACACAGCGGTATTTAATTCGGTATCTTTTACTTCAATTTTTATACGATGATTTTCTCCAGGCTCCATTGATAATACACCATCGCCACTTACCTGCCTGTACACACCCGGCGGATAACCGGGCAGCCTGCTCAAGTGCTGAACAAAGGGGCCGCCGCTGCTGCGTAATTTAAAATCTATGTGAGCATTCATATACCTTGTTTCATCATAACTGATGCTGTCCAACGCAAAACCAACCACAGGGTTTTCATCGTTATAAAGTATAGCCTGGTAGATACCATTTTGGTTGGTGGAGCCTGTGTACCTGTCTACCGCAGCAATGGCAAAACTTACATTGCCCGCAGGCACATTAATTACCGCAGGCACCGTTACATAAACGCCATTTATTTTTTTTATTGGAAATAAACGGGGCGTTTGTTCATAAGTACTTTTTGTGCGATCGTATACTGCAAGCTTCATTATGGAGGGTGCAATATTATCCTGCACGGGAAATCCAAACAACAATGGATTCAATACTTTATCGGTATGCGTATCTCTTATTTCAAAATGAAGATGGGGCCCCTGCGAACCTCCCGTATTTCCGCTGTTTGCAATAAACTGTCCTTTGCTTACAGGGAATACATCCTGTGGAATATCTTCTAAAAAAACATTCCAGCTTTCCATTGCATACTGCCGTGCCTTTACATAATTTTCAAGCGCCGGGAAAAAATCATTGAGGTGTGCATACAAGGTAGTGAGGCCATTGGGATGATTGATGTAAATACATCTGCCGAATCCAAATGGTTCTATTTTTATTTTGGCAATGTATCCGTCTGCGGCAGCTACTATTGGCACATTTTCCCGTTGGTCTGTCTTACAATCCAGCCCCATGTGATAATGATTCGGCCTTAGTTCGCCAAAGTTGGCCGCCAATGCTTTGGCAGCTATTACCGGCCAGCCAAAGTATCCTTTTGGATAATTTTTTTGAGGGAATATTTGGGCACCTGCGATACTATATGTTAACAAAAAGGATACACCTGCTACTGCTATTTTTCCTACTTTCATATTGCGAAATAAAGCGTCAAAGCTACTTGTAAAATCAATAAAAACATTTTTACCATGAGCGTTAATTCAAAACACATTGCTACTTTTTTACTGGGTGCTGCTGCAGCACTGGCTGCTGCTAAATACATGAGTATGACAGATGAAGAAAAAGAAAAACTGGCTGCCAGCCTCAAAGACAAAGCAAATAAAGTAAAAGGGGAAGCAGAAGAAATGATGGAAAAAGGGAAAGCATATTTTGAAGAATTAAAATCAAAAGGCAGCGAAGCATTGAAAGAACATATGGGTGATGCAGAAAAGATGATGAATGATTTGTTTGGCAAAAAAGAAGATAAAACTACCGCCTCGTAATAGTCAGCCTTATTTAGGTAGGATTATATTAAAAATTTTAAATTTTGCAATCCTTCTCCAGCTTTATATATAAATGCTGCATTCTTTTTTCATTTTTTTGAATTCAAAAAAATTTAAAGGTTATATTTTTCTGCTGCCACAGCGGCGCAATAATTGTTTTATCAATTTCAACAAAGATTGATAACAAATAAAACAATTATGAAAAGATTAAAAGCCTGGTGGACTATTTTAAAACAAACCTATGTAGAGTTTGACGCCAACAGCGTACCACGTATGAGTGCTGCGCTTTCTTACTATACGCTTTTTTCCATCGCCCCCATTTTGCTGATTGTGATTACTGTAGGCGATGTTTTTTATGGAAGAGAAGCAATTGAAGGAAGTCTCTTTGGCCAGATAAAAAATTTTGTAGGTACGGATGCGGCTCTGCAGATTCAGGCCATTATTAAAAATGCCGCCACTTCCAATAATACAGTACTGCATTCCATCATTAGCATTATTGCCCTCGTATTTTCCGCCACAGGGGTCTTTACAGAAATCCAGGGTTCTATCAATAACATCTGGCAACTAAAAGCAAAGCCAAAAAAAGGCTGGCTTAAATTTTTATTAAACAGGCTGCTTAGTCTTTCCATGGTAATGGGCTTAGGCTTTATTTTATTGGTATCCCTTGTAATAAATACAGCTTTAGATATATTGATGGAGCGCCTTTTTATGCTGTTGCCTGCAGGTACAGTATGGATAACATATGTAGTAAATATGGGTGTAACATTTATGGTAATCTCTTTTTTGTTTGGAATTATTTTTAAAGTATTGCCCGATGCAAAAATTGAATGGAAAGATATTCGTATGGGCGCATTTACCAC
>JAYWIB010000588.1:0-2087 GCA_043789265.1 Chitinophagaceae bacterium | reverse complement strand
TCGGCATGCTGGTGCTGGAACATCAGCAGATAAGCCTTACACATTATTTACTGGATAAGCTGGTGGCCGCTAATGTAGCCGTGGTAACCTGCAATGATAGCCACCACCCCACCGGTCTGCTGATGCCGCTTGAAAGTAATACCCTGCAAAGCGAAAGGTTCCGGGCGCAGATAGAAGCAACAGAGCCATTAAAAAAACAACTGTGGCAGCAAACGGTAAAAGCAAAAATAAGCAACCAGTCAGCCGTACTTAAAAAATGGGGAGGCAAATACAATTTGATGGATAACCTGGCCGCCAATGTAAAAAGCGGCGATGCAGATAACAGCGAAGCCATAGCAGCGGCACATTACTGGCAGCAGCTTTTTCCGCCAGCATGGAACTTTTACCGCAGGCGGGATGGCCTGCCGCCAAACAATTTACTAAACTATGGCTATGCCATAATACGAGCCGGTATGGCCAGGGCAATAGTGGGCGCAGGGCTGCTGCCCACCCTGGGCATATTTCACCGAAACCGCTATAATGCCTACTGCCTGGCCGATGATATGATGGAACCCTACCGCCCCTTTGCAGATATGGTGACACGGAATATTATACAGCAAACCTCGGCTGTAGATATACTTACTACAGATATTAAAACACAATTATTAAAAATACCGGCTATGGATGTGTGGCTGAATGGAGAAAAAAGTCCGCTGATGGTAGCGATGCAGCGTACTGCGGCATCGCTGGCAAAGTGCTACCTGAATGAACAGCGCAAGCTGCTGCTGCCGACTGTGTAAGCAGTGGCAAGGAGTACGCTGTCACACCGGGGCAGGCTGTCGCACCGAGGCACGAGGTGTCTGCCCAATGATGCTGTCTCACCGACGAAGGAGGTGCCTGCCCAATGATGCTGTCACACCGACGAAGGAGGTGCCTGCCCAACAGTAGTACCGCAGCCCGGCAGATCCCTCGTACCTCGGGATGACAGGATCCAGGCAGATCCCTCGTACCTCGGGATGACAGGGGGCACGGCAGATCCCCCGTGCCCAGGGATGCCAGCAGGAACGGAACGACGTTTTAAAACATAAATAATGAAAACCATAGGCACACACAATTATTACGTGTACATAGTAACCAACAAAAACAAAACGGTATTGTACACAGGTGTTACCAACAATCTGCAGCGCAGGCTGTGGGAGCATGAGCAAAATGCCATACCCTTTCGCCACAGCAGCTTTGCAGGCAAATACAATGCGTACCATTTAATTTATTACGAGCAGTTTGAATACATACAAAATGCCATTGCCCGGGAAAAAGAAATAAAAGGCTGGCGCCGCAGTAAAAAGGAGGATCTAATAAAAACAATGAATCCGGAATGGCGCTTTTTAAATGAAGAGATTTAGCTGTCACACCGGGGCACGAGGTGCCTGATGAAAAGGTGCTGTCACACCGAGGCACGAGGTGTCTGCTGAAAAGGTGCTGTCACACCGGGGCACGAGGTGTCTGCCCAACAGTAGTACCGTAGCCGGGCAGATCCCTCGTGCCTCGGGACGACAGGGAACCCGGCAGATCCCTCGTGCCTCGGGACGACAGGGGGCACGGCAGATCCCTCGTGCCTCGGGATGACAGGGAACCCGGCAGATCCCTCGTGCCCCCGGATGACAGGAGCCTGGATAACAGAGAAAAAAAATATGCAAAACCGCTTAAACGCTTATCGAATTATGTGGGTACTGGTATTTTACGACCTGCCAACCGAAACCAAAAAAGAACGCAAGGTGGCCGGCGACTTCCGCAAAAAGATTATGGCAGATGGCTTTGCCATGTTTCAGTTTAGCCTGTACCTTCGGCACTGCGCAAGCATGGAGAATGCACAGGTGCATGTAACCCGGGTAAAAAAGATATTGCCCGAAAAAGGAAAGGTGGGCATCATGACCGTTACCGACAAACAATTTGGTATGATGGAAATATTTCACGGCCAGAAACAAACAGAACATGGCGGTATTCCCCAGCAACTGGAGCTGTTTTAGAATATTAAAAAAGCCTCCCGCCTGTTAAGCGCCGGAGGCTTTTAATTCATTTTTTACTTTCTATTTTAATGCAAAACCCTT
>JAYWIB010000587.1:0-2098 GCA_043789265.1 Chitinophagaceae bacterium | reverse complement strand
TATGAATAATAAAAATTTCAAGACATGTCTGTTCACAAAAAGAATTTAAAGAAACTTTTTCATCACTTTTTTACCAATTACGCTCACACGATACAGGCTTCTACCCCAGCCCAATCTCTGCATGCATCTCGGGTATTTCTATATCTTCAAATCCTTTGCGCAGGAGGCGGAGGCGGAAGGCATGCTGCACCTCATATTCGCCATGTACGAGAAACAATCTTTTTACCTGCTTCGGATCCTGGCAGGCAAGAAACTGGCAGAGGTCTTCATAATCGCCATGGGCACTCATGCTGCGGATGGCGCCAATTTCTGCATTCACTTCGTGCAGTACGCCATAAATTTTTATTTCTTTTTTACCCGCCAGCAGCTTGCCGCCGAGTGAACGGGGTTCGCAATATCCAGAAAAAAGAATGGTGTTGCGGCTGCTTTCTATATTGTTGCTGATGTGGTGTTTTACCCTGCCTGCATCGGCCATACCACTGGCAGAAATAATCACCATCGGCCCGTTGCGAAAATTCAGCAGCTTGGATTCATCCACCGTTTTTATAAATTTCAATCCTTTGAAGCCAAACGGATCTGCATCACTCTGTAATATTTTCTGAATGGTTTTATTAAAATACTGCGGATACTTTTTTACAATCTGCGTAGCGTCTACACTTAACGGTGAGTCTACAAAATAATCCAGCTCCGGCAGGCGCCGCTCCAGTTCCAGTTGATTCAATGCAAATAAAATTTCCTGTGTGCGTCCCACACTGAAGGCAGGAATTATCAGCTTGCCTTTCTTTTGTATGCATGCTTTATTTATCCATGCCAGCAACTGATCAGGCGTGGTGGTATTTACATCATGCAGGCTGTTGCCATAGGTACTTTCTAGGATAATGCATTCTGCCTGCGAAAACTCCTGCGGCGATTTTAATATTATATCCCTGTACCGGCCCACATCTCCGCTAAAGGTGAGTCTTCTCTCTCTCCCATTCTCTTTTATTTTTAAATGCACTGCTGCACTGCCAATAATGTGGCCTGCATCGGTATACATCACCTGTATGTTCTCATCAATGGTAAACCAGTTGCCATATTCCACTTCGGTAAAAAGTGCTGCGGCTGCAGCAGCATCTTCGGAGGTATACAAAGGTTCCAGGTATGGTATGCCTTCCTGAGCCCGGCGTTTGTTTTCGTACTTTACTTCGTTTTCCTGTATCCCTGCAGAATCGTCCAGCAATACAGCCGTCAGTTCCCGGGTAGCAGGTGTGCAATAAATTTTTCCGGCAAAGCCATCCTTCACCAGCTTGGGTATAAGCCCGCTGTGGTCAATGTGTGCATGCGATAAAATAAGGCAGGAAATTTCTTCAGGATTAAAACCCCACGCCCGGTTCATGGCATCGGTATCTTTTCCCATTCCCTGGAACATGCCACAGTCCAGCAAATATTTTTTACCATTTACCAGCGTCAACAAATGTTTTGATCCGGTAACGGTTCTGGCGGCGCCATGAAAAGCAATCTTCATAATAAAAATTTATAAACCTGAAATTAGCGAAATGAAGGTAACATTATCGCCAGGATTACTTTTAAAGTAAAATTTAATTTATAATGAATTAAAAAATCCCGGTTGAAGAAAAAATAGCCTGAAACATTATTAGAAAAATAATCTACCAATTGTTTATAAGGTGGTGGCTTTAGGCAATATAACGGTGACCCAAAATGTTTGCAATCACTTTGCAAATTGTAATCTCAATGTGAAAGTCTGGGTATGAACTGAAGAGGATTGCTCTTTAATTTTGATTGTATAAACCCAATGGTGCATGTATTTATTCACATGCTCTCTTTAAAATTAATAATTCAAGCTGTTCTGTAATTCTGAAATTTGTTGATTTAATTTTAACAAGTATTGACTTAACGGAAGGTATTATTCCAACCAGTTTTGCATCAACAATAATGCCTATCGTTCCAATTATTGTCAGGCCAAGCTGGTGAGCTAATTTTCTTCCTTTCAAATCATCAATAATAAGCAGGCAATCAGCTAATTCAATTGCAAGCGCAATGGCACTGGCTTCTCCTTTATCAACGGATGCTTCTATTATTGTCTGATAATTCTTGTCAA
>JAYWIB010000586.1:0-2098 GCA_043789265.1 Chitinophagaceae bacterium | reverse complement strand
AAGCATTGCGTGCCATGGCGGGTAAATTGCGTTTGCCCATGCCTGTTATAGTAAGCCAGGGCGGTGTGGGGCTTGCAGAAAGTATTGACAGGGATTTTAGTTTCTTTAGTGACACCGTTACTGCGTTTCGCCAGGGATACAAAGGCCCTTCTGTAAAAAACACCAAATACCCTATAGATACCTTGCTGCTGCCAGCTTATCATTTTAATACAGCCGGTAATAAACTGCTGTGCGAATGGGACAGTGCCGGTAACTGCCTTGATATGCAGTTGAATGATCCCGTAAATTATGTGCGCTATCACCTTGTAAGCCTGCTGCAAAAAATGAAGAAAGAAAATTATGCACTTCCATTGAATACACTGATACTTGGCTGCACCCATTATCCTTATTTGAAAGATACCATACAGGCTGTATTGAACGAGTTGTACAATTACCAGCAGTTAGATGTATATGCATACAGGGATTATTTAGATAGAGATGTGGCGCTCATCGATCCCGGTGTGGAAACTGCTAAGGAAGCATACATTGCATTGCGTACACAGCAGCTTGCATTAAAAAAAGCCACTACGCTGCCCACTCATTTTTTTATCAGTGTACCCAATACTTCCCTTAGTGAAGTACAATTGCAGCCCGATGGATGGTTTACTTATGCCTATAAATATGGCCGAAAAGAAGGGGAACAAAAAAATTATGTACAGTACGTACCGTTCGATACCAAGAATATTGTACCTGCCACTTATCAACGCTTCAAAACAATTTTGCCTGAAGTGTACCTGCAATTAAAGAAAGCTGTAAAAAATCTCCGTGAATAACAGGCCGTTTATTTTACCAGTACCAATGTGCCTTTTTTAAAAAAAGAAAAACCTGCGGCACATTCTATTTCTGCAAAATAAATGTAAGTACCAGGCGGCTGTGGCTCACCACGATAAGTGCCATCCCATCCATTGCTGCGGTCTCCAGCGGCAAAATTTGTTTTTTCAAAAATTACATTGCCACTGCGGTTATAAATCTGTAACCGTTTTACAATTGAAATACCACGGAAAATAAATACATCGTTTACCCCATCGTTGTTTGGCGAAAATGCGTTGGGTATCATTACAATACTTTCTTCGCATTTCATTTTTATATTAACATCTGCGGCAGACGAACAACCATTTTTATCAGTTACTGTAACTGTGTATACAGATGATACAATGGGTGTGGCTATGGGTGATGGACAGGTATTGCAGCTAAGCCTTTCTGCCGGTGACCATCGCCATTTTATTACATCATTGCCTGTTATTGAATTTAAAGAAATGGGATTACCTGCCACAGCTTCCGCCACTGGTGCAGTGCTTACTGATGGAAGCTGCAGCACTTGTACAGTTACTATAGCAGTGTCAGTAAAACACCGGTAGGCATCACTGCCTGTTACAATGTATTCAGTAGTAGCAGTTGGTTTTACCAACGGCTCAGCAATTTCCGGGTTATTGAAATCTTCTTTTTTATTTATCCATGAATAAAAACTACCTCCGTTTGCTATAAGCTTTGTTGTTTTACCGAGGCATACAGGTGCCGGCTGAGTTATGGAAACAGTGAGGGGCTGTATCACAGTTACTTTTACAGAATCTGTATTTGTACAGCCGATGTCGTCTTTTATTTTTACTGTATAAATAATATTGTTTAAAGGACTGGCAATGGTTGCTGCACTATCCAGCCTGCTGATGCCTGGCGCTGGCAGCCATTGGTAATTAACAGCACCTGATGCAATAATACGTACAGCACTGCCCCTGCAAATTACCGGTGCGTCAGGTAAAAATGTAACAGGCGGATCCTGGCGTATAACAATATTTTCTTTTAATGAAGGAGACGATTTGCAGCCATTGGAATCTGTAAGTACAAGAAATGGTTTGTAGGTGCCGGGCTGATTGTATTTGTGATCTACCACGCTGTCGCTCAACAGCAATACAGTGCCATCGCCAAAATCCCACGTAAATGAAACTGCATTTTTAACGCTTGCCTTAAACACAGGTACATGCCCGATGCAGCCTTCTTTTTTATCAACAGTAATAACGGCATCCGGTCTTTTTACCGTTACTGAATCTGTTTTGGTGGCTAC
>JAYWIB010000585.1:0-7420 GCA_043789265.1 Chitinophagaceae bacterium | reverse complement strand
CCATGCCTGCTGAAATAAATCAGTATGGTACAGTATAGTGATAACATTAAATAATTTACTTTGCCGCATACTAAATCCATCAACGAACAGCTATGCTGATTGAAAAAGATAATATAGCAGCACACAATGCTGCATTGCTGAAAGTACATGAAAGAAAAATCAATTTTCTGCAGGATACTGTGGAAGGAACAGCGGGCATTATTGAAAAATTAAAAGCTTTTCAAATAGCCATACCAAGTTGGGCATTGGGTACCGGCGGCACCAGGTTTGGCCGGTTCAGCGTTGCTGGAGAGCCTGCCAGTCTGCAGCAAAAAATTGAAGACATAGGGCTGCTGCACCAGCTCAATAAAAGCAGCGGTGCCATATCCCTGCACATTCCATGGGATATACCCGAAGACGCTGGCGCAGTAAAAGCATTGGCGGCACACTATGGTATCCGCTTTGATGCAATGAACTCCAATACATTTCAGGATCAAAAAGATCAACCCCTCAGTTATAAATTTGGATCGCTGCAGCAC
Organism: Chitinophagaceae bacterium; assembly: GCA_043789265.1. Lineage (GTDB taxonomy): Bacteria > Bacteroidota > Bacteroidia > Chitinophagales > Chitinophagaceae > Ferruginibacter. The sequence goes on along the minus strand of JAYWIB010000585.1, from coordinate 6,902 downwards.
ACAGATAAAGCGGTACGCCGGCAGGCCATTGCACATAACATTGAAGTAATACAACAAGGCATTGCGCTGGGCTCATCTTCCCTTACTGTGTGGCTGTCTGACGGCTCCTGCTTTCCGGGTCAGCTAAACTTTAGAAATGCATTTAATAACACACTCGAAAGCCTGCAGGAAATTTATGCGGCGCTTCCTGATGACTGGAAAATGTTTGTAGAGTACAAGGCATATGAACCAAACTTTTATTCCATGACAGTGGGCGACTGGGGTCAGTCGTTATTGTATGTGAGCAAGCTGGGGCCCAAAGCATTTACACTGGTAGATTTAGGCCACCATTTGCCCAATGCAAATATTGAACAGATTGTGGCACTTTTATTAAACGAAAACAAACTGGGCGGCTTTCATTTTAATGATAGTAAATATGGTGATGATGATTTAACGGCAGGCAGCATCAACCCTTACCAGTTGTTTTTAATTTTTAATGAACTTACAGACGGCATGGATGCAAAAGGCATGAACCATGCCACCGCACTGGGGTGGATGATTGATGCAAGCCACAATGTAAAAGACCCGCTGGAAGATTTGTTACAGTCGGTAGAAGCCATAAAAATTGCTTACGCCCAGGCCTTGTTTACAGATACAGCAGCGCTAAAAAAGGCACAGCAGGAAAATGATGTGGCGGCAGCTCAGGAAATATTGCAGGCTGCTTACCGCACAGATGTAAGGCCGCTGCTGGCAGAAGCCAGGATGCAGTGTGGTGGGGCATTAGCGCCGTTGCAACTATTCCGGCAGCAGCAGATAAGAAGGCAGCTTGTGCAGCAAAGAGGCAGCAATACTGTTGCCACAGGGTTATAATATTCTGTAAATAATTACTCATTTATTAACGCCATAGAAACCTCAGTAAGCATTGAGTAAAATACCTGTAATAGCAATATTTGATGTGGGTAAAACCAATAAAAAATTATTTCTTTTTGATGAGCAGTACCACATTGTGTTTCAAAAATCGGCACGCTTTACAGAAACTGTGGATGAAGATGGCTATCCCTGCGAAAATCTTGAAAGCCTGCGGCAAAGTGTTTTTGATTCACTAAAAGAAGTGCTGCTGCTGGAAGCATTTAATATAAAAGCCATCAATTTTTCTGCTTATGGAGCCAGTTTTGTTTTTATAAACGAACAGGGCAATCCACTTACGCCATTGTACAATTACTTAAAACCTTTTCCAGAAAAATTTAGTGAGCAGTTTTATAACAGCTACGGTGGACAAATAAAAATTTCCCATCAAACAGCATCACCTGTACTTGGCAGTTTAAACAGTGGCCTGCAGCTATACAGGTTAAAGCAGGAGCAGCCTGCCATTTTTAAGCAATTGAAATATGCCCTTCATTTACCGCAATATTTAAGTTTCCTGATTTCTGGAAAAATGTGCAGTGATATTACAAGCATTGGCTGCCATACCTTACTTTGGGATTTTAAAAAACAACAGTATCACCAGTGGGTACATGATGAAAGGATACTGCAAAAGCTGGCGCCCATTGCACACGGTGAAGCGGCAAGCAAGATAGAATACTTACAACATCATATGCAGGTGGGCTGCGGCCTGCACGACAGTTCCGCAGCATTGATTCCTTACCTGCTGAACTTTCATGAGCCTTTTGTATTGATATCCACCGGCACATGGAGTATCAGCCTCAATCCATTTAATACTACACCCCTAACGGCGGCAGAACTGATGCAGGACTGCCTTTGCTATTTATCATATAAAGGGATACCTGTAAAAGCTGCCCGGTTGTTTGCAGGCAATGAACATGAGCAGCAGTTAAAGCGCATTGCTGCACATTTTAATCAAACCCCGCTTTATTACCGCCAGGCAGGATTTGATATAGACATTTTGCAAAAAATAAAAATTAATGAAACAGATACATTTGACTACAGCATTTTAAAAGAATCTGTTTTTGCAAAAAGAAACCTGGCCTTATTTTCCACCGGCGCAGAAGCTTACCATCAACTGATACTGGATATAGTAAGGCAGCAATGCATTTCTACCGGACTGGTTATAAAAGACAGCAGCATAAGGCGAATTTTTGTAGATGGAGGATTTAGTAACAATGCCATCTTTATGAATTTGCTTGCACTTCATTTTCCGGGTGTGGAAGTATATGCTGCATCAATGGCGCAGGCCACGGCAGCAGGGGCCGCCCTCGCCATACATACAGCCTGGAATACAAAACCAATTCCCGGCGATATCATAGAACTGAAATATTTTTCGGCCAATCATGTATCACTGATATAACTATGCTCCATATGGTCTGCATAGAACATCGCTTTAAGTGGAAGCAGGTATTGATACAATACAAAAAATTAGCATTGAATGGAATATTGTAAGGGCGTGCAACGTATGGTTGTAGCTTGTTGTTATAATTAAAAAAACAATGAAACATATCTTTACAGCAGTTATATTTTTTGGGGTTGGTTTGTGTTCCTGCAAAAAAGAAAAGAACAATATCTACTGCGATAAGCTTAAAGCTGCAATAAAAAAGGAGGATATAATCGCTGCAATGAATGCCCTTACAGCATATATGAATCAACTGCCTGCACAATCACACACTGCTGACAATCTAAAAAAATTAACCCAACTGGTATCTTCCAGGTGTGATGCAGATGCGGTGGTATTGTGCTTTGCATGCATCGACACGTTACCTGAACAATCAGAAATAAAAATTTCATTTGGATATAACAGCAATCGCTTTTATAAAATATTCGACATCAGCCACACGCCGGATAATAAAATGAAGGTGCGGAATATGCATGATTGAAAACTTTACCGCTATTTAAAAATATCCGGCCGCACCGAAGTGTTTTTTATACTGAAAGAATCTGTAACAGCCACTTCCAGCCCCCAGTCAAATAGAGAATCAAAACTTTCGGTTTTTGTCATATCCATAGCAGGGCAGTCGGCATTGCCCACGCCCCAGCTCCAGGGCAGCCAGCCAATTTGTTTCTGCTGGCAATAACGCATAATAAATTTGTAAGGAATACAGCATTTGCATTTTACTTCCATGGGTGCAAACTCAGCCACCAGCAGATTGATATTAAGTTTAATGGATTCATCTATTCCCTCGCTGATGCGGCTTTCCGAAATACCACTGTCCCATATATGCCAGGCAAATATCAAGTTGTGCCTGGGGTCGGCTGCTAACAATGCTTTACCGTTGGTGAGCAGGTAACTTTCATTTCTTCCCCAGTTGGCAGCATCAATTATTAATGGAACATCTATACCGCCGTCACGCATTTTTTTTACAATGCGGTTGTAGGTTATTAAAAAATTATTTTGTGATACCGTATCTGTGCCGGCCTCATTGGCAATGTTTAGCAAAAGATATTTTTGATACTTTTTTATGGTTTTCACCACATCTTTTTGCAACCAAAAATTAACACATTCATCCAGCTTATCCCATTGGCCGGTGGCATCGTGCAGTTCTATCACCGGCAGCATCTTATTCTTTACACAGTTCCCTAAAATGGTATCGAGTTTTTTTCCTCCCCCACCCCACTTCATCCACATAATGCGAACGCTGTTAGCGCCCGTTTTTGCAATTTCAGGAAAAGATTTTTCTCCTGTGGGGTCCGTAACTACATTCATTTTATTGATGCCACGCAAAATAATTTTTTCGCCATTGGGTGCATATAAAAAACGGCCATTCACAAAACAGGTGGCACGCTGTGCAGCATTTTGCTGAAAAGAAAGAAGCAAGACAATGCTGCCAATAAATAAAACTCCGCTAACAATTTTCATAAGTAATAATTTTAAAAAAAATGAATCATTGATTATTGTGCCACTGCAAAATTATACTCACCACTGCCGGCAGCAATTACTGCATACCCATTTTCGGTACGCAGTAATTTTATTTCTGATGATGCAGTAATATTTTTGCCGGCTTCGGTAATGATGACATTTTCTTTTGCAGGAAGCCAGATTTCGGCAGTGGTATTTGCAGGAATTGAAACCTGCAGTTTAAAACTATCAGCTTCTTTTTTCCATTCACTTTTTATTAAACCCTGTACAGAGCGATAGCTTCCTTTTGCCCACGATAATTCCGCAGGTTGTGGTTTGATGATTATTTTTTTGTACCCCGGTGCCGCAGCATTTATGCCAAGCAATGATCTATAAAACCATTCATCCACCGATCCAAACATGGGATGGTTATAGGATGAAGACGAAGGTTTCTCCCAGCTTTCCCACAATGTGGTGGCATCATTTGCAAGCATAAACCCCCAGCCCGGAAAACTTTTTTGATTGGCAATGGTATAAGCCAATTCATTTTTATCATTTGCTCTTAGCACATCAAACAACATCATGGTACTAAATATGCCGGTGGATAAATGCCAGTTGTGTCTTTCAAATTCTTTCAGCAGCACATCAAATGTTTTTTCTTTTTCCGGAGATAAATTATACCATAATGCAAAAATTTGTGCAGCCTGCGTTGCATTATCAAACCTTCCGGTGGCGGGTACTAAATATTTTTTTACAATATTATTTTTGATGCTGTTTGCAAGTGTCAGATATTTAGTGGCGTCATCTTTTATATGTAGTATGGTGGCAAACTCAGCAGCCAGCATGGCATGGTGATAATAAAAACATGCCGCAGAAAAAGCCTCCGCTCTTGGGTCAAGTGCCTCATGGTCGCCAATATCCCAATGATACAAACCTTGCTTTGCATTGTCTTTTAAAAATTCCAATTGTTTTTTAAAGGCCGGATACTGCTGTTGTATAATTCGTTTATCGCCATATTGCTGATACATTTGTTTTTGCAAATAACTAAAAGCCAGTTGCCAGCCCAATGGCCCTGATTGGCCGCCATAGCCTCTGTCGGCAATTCCTGTATAGGGTGCTATCTCCGTTAAAGCGCCATCCGGCTGCTGATCGTTGGCGAAATCCTGTATGGTTTTTTTGTAAAAATTGGCCATGTTATAATTGTGCATATAAGCTCCTGCCGTTGCCACGATATCGGCACCGTAGCCCATCTTTTCCCTGCCTGGGCAATCAGATTGCACACTAAAAATATTGCTTAAAAAAGTCCATTGAATTTTGTCGTGCAGTGTATTAAACATATCGTTGGAGCAGCTAAAATTTCCCACTGGTTCTACATCACTGTTCATCCGCAGCCCTTCAATATCCTGTAATGTTGGCGTGCCCGGCCAGCCGGTAATTTCGATATACCTAAAAGCATGAAACGTAAAACGTGGGTTCCAAATTTCTACTCCATTCCCTTTTAAGATATACTCATCCTGCTGCCACGCTGTTTTTGGTGCACCGGAGCCACCACTCAGGTTCCACATTTCTTTGATATGCCCCGCTGTAGTAGTTATCCAGTTTATCGAACCATCAGGGTGTATAATTTCGGCATAGCGTAGAGAAACTTTTGTACCAGTATTGCCTTTCACTTTTATCCTTGCCACACCTGCAAAATTTTGACCCATGTCAACAATAAAAGTATCTTTTCCAATTTCTTTTATTCCTGTTGGCTGCAACACTTTAGTAATGCGTATCGCTGGTTGCATTTGTGCCGTTAATTTTCCATCGGGGCCTTTTGCAATCATCGCATTTTTCCAGCCTGCATTGTCAGCAAAGTTTTTTTCCAGCCGGGCATCATAGTGTTCGCCAAGAAAAACATTGTTGAGAATAACAGGCCCTGTTGCTGTTTGCCAGCTTTCGTCTGTAGCGATGGTTTGGCTGCTGCCATCTGTATATGTTATCAGCAGTTGCGCTTTTACACAGGGCCTTCCGGTTTGCTGCACATTCCGCAGATTGTATTGCCCGAATAACCGCAGTGGCAATGGATTATACCAGCCATTACCCAGCATGATGCCGATGCTGTTGGTACGGCTTTTTTTAAGGAACGACGTGACGTCGTAACTGACATACTGCACCTGTTTTTTGTATGCGGTAAATCCCGGACTCAGCACATCTTCACTTAGTTTTTTATTGTTGATATATACTTCTGAATAGCCCAGCCCTGCAATATACATACGGGCAGTTTTTATTTTTTTTGAAACGGGAATTTGTTTTCTAAACAGTGGCATAGGATCGTCCTTATAAAAATCTTCATCTTTTTCAAATTGTATACTCCCATCATCAATCCATTTTGCCTGCCAGTCATTTGCCTGCAATACCGCAGTTTCAAAGGTGGCTGTTGTACTCCAGTCAGAGGCAATACCATTTTTATCATACACTTTTACCCGCCAGTAATATTTGGTAAATGGCAGCAATGGTTTGCCTCCATATTCAATGTGTATATTATCAGCAGAAATTATTTTATCGGTTTGCCAAACATTTCCTTTTGCCGCCTTACAGTCTTTTTCATTGTCGCTTACAATAATTTCATAAGCAGTTTGCTGCTGGTTTCTTTCTGCACTTGTCATATTCCACGAAAGTGACGGCTGCATACAATCAATGCCCAATGGGTCTTTAAGATATTCGCATGTGAGGTGTACCGGCTGCAGCGGGGCAGCAGCCATATTATTTACCTGCAAAAGAAAAAAGAAAAGAAAATATAAAGTTGATTTTTTCATTTGAATAAATTAAAGCATTTGCATGACAGCCTGGGTTAAGATGGAAAAATTAAAAAGTACCTGACTAATAACCATACTGTGGTATACTGAAGTAAAATAAAGTTCAGCATTAATACACCATTTCATAATACATCGTCTTATAAATTTTACTGTCAATAAATATTGTATTTCCTTTAACAGCAATTTTTTGCCCTGTTCTGTTACCGCTATGGTCAAGCACATATACGGTTGGTATTTTCGCTTTCTTCATGTTGATATAGATCGTAACTGCTACGGGTTCCAGCAGCACCGGTGCTGTACCCAGCTTTAGTAACTGAGTATGATCGCTCTTGTATTCC
>JAYWIB010000584.1:0-2105 GCA_043789265.1 Chitinophagaceae bacterium | reverse complement strand
CAGGCGTGTCTTTGTCACTTGTTTTTTTTGTTTTTAAAAATGCCGTGGCATCTTCCAGTATTTTTTTGCTCTTGGTTTCATCAATGTCAAACATATTTTCGAACCCAACCGCAAAGTCAATGAACCTTGTTACAAATTCATCGGTAACAGCAATGTTGCCACTGGTTTGATACGCTACATGCACCTGGTGTCCCTGGTCGTGCAGGCGCATAAAAGTGCCGCCCATGCTGATGATGTCATCATCCGGGTGCGGCGAAAAGATGAGCACTTTTTTAGGAAAAGGTTTATTGCGTTCCGGATGGCTAAGCCGCTGCGCTGTGGGCTTTCCGCCAGGCCAGCCGGTTATGCTGTCTCTTAGTAAATAAAAAACCTGCAGGTTAATTTCATACACATCTCCTTTTTCTACCAGCAAATCACTCAGGCCATTGTCGTTGTAATCATGACTGGTAAGGCTGAGTACCGGCTTCTGCAATTTTAATGCAAGATCCACTACCGCTTTTTTTATCATCTTATCCGTCCATATACATTCACCGGTAAGCCAGGGCTTTTTAAAACGGGTAAGTTCTACTGCTGCTGCCTCATCAATTACAAAAGTGCAGTCATCATGATTTTGTAAAAGCGAAGCAGGTAATTCTTCTGTATCATCCATTTCGGCAGCCTGTTGTATTACGGCAGCTTTTGTTTGGCCCCAGGCCATCAGTATTATTTTCTTCGATTTTAAAATAGTGGAAATGCCCATGGTTATTGCCATCCTTGGTACCTCACTCATATTGCCAAATTCATAGGCGTTGGCAAGGCGGGTACTGTTGTCTAAGCTTGTTAATCTTGTTTTAGTATAGATGCCGCTGCCGGGTTCATTAAAGCCAATGTGTCCGTTGGTGCCAATGCCGAGTATCTGCAAATCCAGTCCACCAGCGGCTTCTATCTGTTTTTCATAATTAACACAATGCTCTTTTATGTTTTCTTTTGCAATCATCCCGTCTGGCAAATGATAATTGGCAGGGTCAATATCAGTCTGTTCAAATAAATTTTTCCGCATAAAATAATGATAGCTCTGCAAGGCATCTTTATCCATCGGGTAGTATTGATCCAGATTAAAAGTGATAACATTTTTGAAACTCAGGCCTTCTTCTTTATGCAGCTTCACCAGTTGTGCATACAATGTTTTGGGAGATGAGCCGGTGGCAAGACCAATCACACATTTTTCACCTGCTGCCTCTTTGTCTTTAATAAGCTGTGCAATAAGGCTTGTAACGTATTGCGAACCCTGCAAAGAATCAGGGAAAATTTTTACAGGAATTTTTTCTAAAGAATCACTAAGGTCTATTTTATGCGGCATGTAATAATTTTTATAAAGATAATTTTTTTGGTATCAGTATTTCAGCAGCACACGTTGTGTTTTTAAGCCTCCATTTTTATTCATATGCTTGGCAGTAATTTATTTTGCAGTCATTCAATATCTCAACAATCACCGGTAACCGTCTTTCAAAATCTTTCCAGTTTTTCTTTTCTTTTGGTGTCCACAATACTTCCGCCAGCGCCGCCATTCTTGGAAAAATCATGTACTCCACTTTAGATGGATACCTCATATACTCTGTCCATACATTGCCTTGTGCACCCAGTACATGCCTGGCATGTGTTGCATTCAATGAGGCAGGTACCGGTTCGTAGCCATATACTTTTTCCAATGGCGTGTAACCGCCGATGGTAATGCTGTCTTCATTTTTATTTTGACTATGATCAAAATAACACCAGTCACCCGGCGTCATTATCACATCATGGTTTTGCCTCGCTGCTGCAATACCGCCTTCCTCTCCACGCCAGCTCATTACGGTGGCATTGGGCGCCAGGCCGCCTTCTAAAATTTCATCCCAGCCAATTATTTTTTTGCCCTTACTGTTAAGATATTTTTCTATCCGCTGAATAAAATAACTCTGCAGTTCGTATTCATCCTTCAATCCTTTTTCTTTTATCAACTGCTGACAAGATGCAGAACGCTTCCAGGCTTCTTTAGGAGATTCATCCCCACCTATATGAATGTATTCAGAAGGAAACAATTCTATTACTTCATCCAGTACATCCTGCAAAAAATTAAACGTGTATTC
>JAYWIB010000583.1:0-2107 GCA_043789265.1 Chitinophagaceae bacterium | reverse complement strand
ACCTGTATGCAGATACATTGTACATGAGTGACTACCGCTACAGTTATTACAACATTGATGGATGGATGGCATATAATTTTGGAGCAAAAAAATTGATGTACCGCAATCTTAAAAGTACTGTACGCAAATTTATTTCGCTGCGGATGTACAAGCAGCATTTTCTGGATGTGCCGCAAAAAACACTAATTAACTATGATGGCCGCTATGCAGATGTGTCGGGCGTGTTGGGTGGCTTTAGTCTTTTTCGTCAAAACTTTTACAGGTCAAGTTACATCTACGGCTTTGGCCGAAATGAAGATGTGCCGCAGGGCTTCAGCGCTTCTTTTGTGGCAGGCTATACCCGGCGGCAGGACAGCTTTTCCAACAAGAGCCGGAACAGGCCTTACTACGGCATAGATGCTCAGCAAAGTAATTACAATAAAAAGGGAATATACAGTACCTATACATTTCGCTTTGGCGGATACCGCTACCAGGGCAGATGGGAAGATTTGGATTTGCTTTTTAATGTGGATCATTTTACAAGACTTAAGCAAATTGGTCCGCTGTGGTACAGAAGATATTTTTTTGGTGGCGGCATTACCCGCCAGTTTAAGCCGGCACTTTCACCGGCATTATTGTTACGCAGCGAATTTGGTTTGCCGTATTTTGACTTTGCAGATATTTATGCTGACCTGCGTGCCACTGTAAAATCCGAAGTGGTATTTTATCATACCAGAAGATTCTGGGGTTTTCGTTTTGCACCGTTTGCATTTGCAGATGCCAGCCTGCTTAAGCCTACCAATGAGGCATTAAGCAAGAGTGATGTATATGCAGGCATGGGAGGAGGTATACGTACACGTAACGAAAACTTAATTTTTGGAACCATGGAAATGCGCCTGTATTATTTTCCGCATACGCTGCCCAACATGAATCATTTCAAAATAAAATTCAATACCAACCTGCGTTTCAGGTACAACAGCTCCTTTATCCGCAGGCCGGATTTTGTAACACCTAATTAATGGATTAAATTTTTTGTAAAAAAGAGCGGAGACATTAAAATAATTTTTCTTTACTTTGGCTGCCAGAAAAAAGAGTTCCCCCGTAGAAACGGGGGAACTTTAACGATTGCTTGCCATATGAAAATTCTTAAATTTGGTTGTTGACTGGTATTACCAGTTTTATTTTACTGCTTTGCCGGCAGTTTCTGCGATTGCTTGTCATTTTTTATCTTAACGATTGCCTGCCTAATGAACCCTTATCTTTTTTGCTGATACAAAATTAAGGGCTGTGTACTTTACTTTGTAACCTATTTACAGGCAGTTTCATTATGCTGAACACTGGTTTAATATTTTAAAACCATTGCCTGTAAAGGGTTGTATTAAAAATTATTGATGATGCCCAATCGTTTTACCGATACATTATTTCAACTGGTTCATTCGCTGGAGAAGGCAGAAAAACGCAATTTTAAGCTGTACATAAAAAGAAATTCCGCCAATACCGATCTAAAAATTATTGAACTGTTTGATGCACTTGATAAAATGGATAACTATGATGAAGCTGTATTACTTAAGAAACTTTCCTCTATACAAAAGCCGCAACTGGCCAACGTAAAAACACATTTATACAAACAACTGCTGGCAAGCATGCGCCTGCTGAAAAGTACCAGCAGCATTGACATGCAGCTTAATGAACAGCTGGATTATGCACGGATACTGTATAATAAAGGACTGTACAACCAAAGCCTTAAAATTCTGGAAAAACTGAAGGATACGGCTAAAGAACATTACAAGTATAATTTTCTCACGCAGGTAATTTCGTGGGAAAAAAAAATAGAATCGCTGCACATCACCCGCAGTATGCAGGACAGGAGCAACCACCTTTCCCACGAAGCCATTGAAGTAAATGCACGGGTGGATATAGTGGCCCGGATGAGTAACCTTGCCCTCCAGTTATATAGCTGGTACATCAAAAACGGACACGCCCGAAATGAGAAAGATGAGCTGGCCATAAAAAAATTCTTTGCCGTAAACCTGCCTTCCAGCGCTCATAAGCAAACAGGTTTTTACGAACGCCTTTACCTGTATCAATGCTATTGCTGGTATGCATTTATCCGCCAGGATTTTTTGCA
>JAYWIB010000582.1:0-2108 GCA_043789265.1 Chitinophagaceae bacterium | reverse complement strand
TCAATGGACAATGAATTTTCTTCAGGTTCCAGTTCAATCAATTTTTCTGAATGAATGAGATCGGCTGTAATGCTTCGGTTGCCTGCTTTAAAATCTGTTATCCGAAGGTCTGGCGCCTGTGTATTTATTTTAATTTTTTGCGGATCAAACACCAGCATTGTACCTGTGGAGCCAAAGAGTATGCGGCCATCGGGCATGGTATACGATGCAGAAAGAATAAATGCATCATTGCGTATACCATCGTGCCGGTTAAATTTTACAAATACTTTGCTATGTACATTTATCCGGTACAATGCACTGTTGGTGGCCACCCACACATATCCGTTCCTGTCTTTTTCCACGGAAGCAATAAAGCCAAGTGTAGTTTCACTTTTGCCGATAAAATTACTTGTATGCCTCAGCCTGTTGTACATCAGCAAAGTAGTGCTGGTGGCTATCAGTACCAGGCTGTCATTGTAATCCAGCACTGCCGCCACTGCCTCTTCTGCAAGCTGCAATGCACCTGCTGCATGCTTATGAAAATGAAGCACAATCTTTTCTGTTTCAGGATTTATTACATACACACCTTCCACTGCTGTTGCTATCCATACAAAGCCTTTTCTGTCAACAGTTATATGATTTACTTTTAAAGAAGGAAGGGCAGTGTATGGTGACAGGCCATCAGCAAAATTTTTATTTCCTTTTACTGCATCCCATTTGTACAGGGGTGCATTTTGCATGCCTATCCACAGGTTACCTTTTTTGTCTTCGGCAATTTCTCTTATTTGTTCACCTGCATTGCTAAGGCTGAAACGCTGTAAAGAGTGGTGGATGCGGTTGTATTTAAAAATATTTTCCTGCGATACCATCCACACATAATTGCTGTCTTTAGATGGACACATGTCCACAATGGAAAGCATATTTTTTTCAGGCACACCTTTAATATTCAGCGGCACGGGGTTTAAATTTTTATCATAGCGAAAAAGCCCTTCACTCCATACACCGGTTAAAATACTTCCATCGCTGTCGCATGTAAATGATATGGGTGCATCATCACCAGGTTTACCAGTAGCAGGATTGATATGTGTGATGTTGGAAAAAAACTGGCTGCCGGTATTGAAACGAAACAGGCCATTGTTGGCAGTGCCCACCCACATATTGTGTTCACTGTCTTCCATTAAAAAAGTAATTTGAACAAAAGCAATGTCACCATCATCTTCATGCCCGTTGTGTACATGCTCAAATCTTTTTTCTTTCTCAGCAAATTTTGCAAAAATATTAATGCCCCTTATCCAGATGCTGCCATCCTGCTGCTCCATAAAATTTCTCAGATCGTGATCTTCCTTCAGCACATCCGTAAAGCGGTATGCATGTAACACCGGCAATCCGTTTTTTAAATCAAAGCAATACAGCAGTGGGATAGCGCCTGGCTTTTCGTATAACCACAGTCTTTGTTTACTGTCAAAAAAAAGATTGCCGGGATTTAAAATACTTTTATAAACATTAATTGCTTTTTCATTTTCGGTGTTGTTTTGTCCATCACTCAGTGTATTTGTCTGCTGATGAAAACAGGCCAGCCCAAGCCCCTGCAGGCTCATCCAGTATTTGTTTGTGCCTGGCTGCTGCTGCATATCATTTATCACCCACCCCGGTTTTTGTGCAATAAAATTATGGGCAGCAGAAAATTCGTTGCGGCTTTTATTATACGTAAGCAATTCTTTTCCCGGTATCAGCAAAAACAGGTTGCCATATTCATCTCCGGTTATTTTTTTTGGCTGGATAACAGATGTAAGTGCGCCCTCATTTTTTGAAACAATGCGGCTGCCGGTATACCTAAATGTTTTTGTATTAAAAATGCCTGCATGCCCGTTGGAAGTAAGCAGCCAAAGATTTTTTTCTTTGTCAAGAAATACCTGCTGAATACTTTTAAAAGGAATGGATGAAGTACCCGTATCAACGTGTACAAAACTTTTATAGCGGATGCCGTCATAGCGCTGCAGACCGTCGTCGGTGGCAATCCACAGGTAGCCATCTGCATCCTGTACACTTGAATTTACCCTGTAAGAAATAAGGCCGCTCTCCGTAGTATAATGCGTAAAGTAAGGATGCAGCACGCCGGGAGCCTGCCC
>JAYWIB010000581.1:0-7431 GCA_043789265.1 Chitinophagaceae bacterium | reverse complement strand
AGTTATAAGTTATAAGTTATAGGTTATAAGTTATTTAGTCATCAGGTTATTAAGTTATTGTTTACTGAGTTATTGATGGTGCATTCATTGGCTGGGATTTACAAAAAAGCAGGTGTGCATTGCAATAATTACCGCAATCCGCCGTTACCGGGTTATCCGATTCTATCACCTATAAAAACTTTTACACTTGAAGCCAATAAGCCTTGTACGGAGTTTAATAAAAGTGTCACTCCTTTATCTGTTAAGTTTTTCGCTTGTTCTGCTGTTGCTGCAACTGTGCCAAAAATTTTACCTGATGCTGTCACAGTAGCAATCGCTTTGTCAATCTCCATTTTCACTTCCTCATGGTTGGGGCCATCGGCATATCCCATGCTCAAGGCCAAATCCCTTGGACCCAGAATAAAACCATCCACACCATCCACCTTCACCAGCTCACTTAAATTATCCAAACATTCTTTTGTTTCAATCATCGGGAACACCAGCGTCTGTTCATTGGAGAATTTTATATAATCAGCCTGCGATAATGTTCCTGCCATGTATTCTGCACTTCTTACCGGGCCAAGTCCACGGTTGCCAAGCGGCATGTATTTTACTGCCCTTACTAACTTGATGCAGTCTTCCACTTTGTTGGTGCCAGGCATCATCACACCCATGCAGCCTGCATCAAAATATTGCAGTATCATTTTTTCGTCCAGCGAATTTATCCTTGCCAGCGGTGTGATGCCCACGCTTTCGCAGGCACGTATCATATGGGTGGCCTCCGAAATGGAAAGCGGCCCATGCTCCGCATCCATGATATAAAAATCCATTCCGCACAACCCGACATATTCACAGATGGTGGGGTCAATGGTAGGAGAGATGACACCGTAGGATGCTTTTTTTTCGAATAGCCGTTTTTTTAAACTGTTTTCTTTCATTTGTTCCTGTTACTTTTTAAAACCAATACGTTCCGATTGTCCCAGTGTTTTTCATTTTGTTTATCCTGCAGCAGGAGCTCAAGTGCCTGAAAAAGATGGTTCAGTTTTTTATCATGTTTTCCAACTGTGTTTTTAAGATCTTCATTTTCTGCTGTGATGCTTTTGTAGCTAAGGGCAAATTTTCGCATTGCGATAAATGCACGAACAATAGCAAGGCTCATTTCAATGGCCCTGTCGCTTTTAAGTACATTTGCCAGCATTGTAACACCATGTTCAGTAAATACAAATGGGCTGGCTCCCCGAAAATAACTTTTCGATGGTATCACATTTTGTGATACCATTTCGGCAATCTCTTTTTCACGAAGTTCGAAACAGAAGTCTTTGGGGAAACGCCTAATGTTTCTTTTTACTGCCTGTTTTAAAGCCCTTGTTTCCACATCAAATAAGATAGCCAAATCTTTGTCAAGCATAACTTTTTCGCCACGCACTTCATAAATAAGGCTATATATCTTTTCACACTGCATCAGGGAGATGATTCTGTTATTTCAAATTTACGGGTTTGTAAATTCGGCTTCAGTATTTGATCAACAAGACACTGCTGGTTGCCAGCTGACACCTTTTGCTTTAATGAAGATCTGCGATGCTTCCATCTGCAATCTTCTTCATGATAAAATTCATCAACCCGCCTGCTTCTGATACTTCAGCTACAAAAGGTGCTACAGGCACGCTTTCAAACTGTGTTCCTTTCGTGAGATTTTTTATAATGCCGGTTGATGAATCGTATTCCAGTTTATCGCCAGTGTCACAGCCCAGGTTCATATCTTTTGCAGTAATAAAAGGCATACCATAATTAATAGCATTGCGAAATTGTAGTCTTGCAAATGAAGTTGCAAAAACTGCTTTAATCTTTGCACCCATTAGCCCGGTGATGCAATGTTCAATGCTTTTACCGCCGCCTGCAAAATTGTGACCGGCAACAATAAATGTGTAGCCCTTGCTTTTAAAGCCATTCTCTTTGTTGAATGATTCATCCACGCCAGCCATCACCCATTTGGAATTTTCTTCCGGGTCTATGGGGGATGTCCAGAATTTCTGAACAATCATGTCGAACGACATGACGTATGTTTTAGCTACCCAGCATTTTCCTGTAATAATGCTGCCCCTATACCCTAAAGGGGGACTTTGAATGCTATTATTATTTTCTGACATTATTATAATTTAAAGTGTTTGCATTACTTCACTTTAGGGGTTGGGGCTATTACCAGACCTCACAGGTTTTAAAAACCTGTGAGGTCTTTGCAGAGTCTTCGCTTTGTTGAATAAAGAACAAAAAGTACAAGTGAGATTCTTCTTTCCTTTCATTGAAAGTAAAGAAGAACAGAACAAGTTCACAACGATGATGCCATAAGCATTATCGCCTGTTACAAAATTGCCTTACCACTCTTCACTCCTTGGGTCAGTAATTTCTCCTTTAATAGAACTTGCCGCCACCACCGCCGGACTTGTCAAATAAATCTGTGCATTTTTGCTGCCCATTCTTCCTTTCATATTCCTGTTGCCGGCACTCAATACGATATCGCCATCACCAGCAACACCTGTGTGAATGCCTGCACAAGGGCCGCAACTGCTGGTTTCAAAAGCGGCACCAGCCTTCACCAATGTTTCGATATATCCTTTCTGCAAGCATTCCAAATACACATCGGTGCTGGCGGGAATGCAAATCATATTTACATCACGGTGAATTTTTTTGCCATCAAGAATTTTTGCCATGATGGCGAAATCTTCTGTGCGGCCATTGGTACAGGTGCCTACAAATGCTTTATTAAACTTGGTGCCGATGAGTTTTTCAACCGGAACCACATCGTCCAGTTTATCGGGCTTACTAACGGTGGGGCCTACGTTGGTTACATCCACTTCATACACCGCATCATATTTGGCATCAGCATCGCTGCTGATGAAATCCCATTTATCTGTTGTTCTTCCTTTTAAATATTCTTGTGTTTTTTTATCAGGTGCTACTATGCCATTCTTAGCACCCAAATCAACAGTCATATTACAGAGTGTCATTCTTCCTGCAATATCAAGCGCCTCAATAGCCGGACCGGTGTACTCCAAAGTTTTATAAATGAGATGTCCGTTCCAGTGCATCATGCCGATGATATGCAAACTCAAATCTTTTGCCATCACCCAGGGCTGCCACTCGCCTTTAATAACAAACTTAACAGTGTCGGGCACACGAAACCAGCACTTGCCGGTTGCCATTGCAACGGCTGCATCGGTAACACCGATTGCATTGCCTACAGCACCAACTGCCCCGTATGTGTTTGCGTGACTGTCTGTTCCTATTGAAATTTTGCCGGGCAGCACATGACCCTGCTCCACCATTATCTGGTGTGCAATGCCCTGCCTGCCTAAATCATAAAAATGTGGAATGCCGTAGCTCTTTACAATTTCCCGCCATTCATTCAGCATCGTGGCAAACTGTTCTGTTGGTGGCGGTGCCAAATGGTCGCTTACACAAATCACTTTACTTTTATCAAACAATTTTTTGGCCGGAGATAAACTTTCAAATGCATTGAAACATTGTTTGCCGAGGTAATCCATCGTCATCACGGTATGCACATCTGCCCAAACGAGCTGACCCGGTACCACATAGTCTCTTCCGCTGTTTAAAGCCATTATCTTTTCGGTAATAGTCATAATAATAATGTAGACATCTGCAGAGCAGCCGGTAGACATTCAGGACGGTATGTTAGCCAATTAAATCAGCCGCTAACAGTTTTTCAGTTTCTTTTACATAAGAAGGCTGATCATAATGGCTCATTGGAATGGAAGACTGGCTGGCAGTTTTCCATTCTTCAATCATGGTAAGGCCTTCAAAAACTTTATTACGGGTATGCTGCCAAACCCTCGTACGGTAATCAGCCGATACTGGCGTAATCATTTCGTACAGCATAGTACCCGGTTCTTTTTTATATGTCCACCACAATAAAATATTATTACCTCCATTGGCTTCCCAGGCCTCCCCAATAATTCTTTCGTTGTTGTATTTTAAAATGCTTTGTTCGTTAAAGGAACTCATGCCAAAATTGTGAAATTCCACCCGACCATTTTCAAATTCGTAGTAATTGGTTTGCCGCCATTCATTACCATCAAGGCGAAGGGTGAGGCGGCTCTTATGTTTGAATATTACCTGGCCATTGGTGTTAATCCTTGTGTAGGTTCCTTCCCACACACCGGTGTTTTTGGAAAATAATTTTAAGTTTGGCATGCGCTTGTCCAGGTTAAAAGTTAAAGAATCGAACTTAGTTTTCCGCCAATTAACAAAGGCAGAAAACTACGCCTCCGTTAATTAACCGGGTTAACTAAATGATGGAAACGGAAGGTAAAAAAATATTCTCATATTTAATTTTATCTTTTTTTGTCCGCCTTACATTTATCCACAGCAATTCTTTTCTTCCGCTGTTTTAAAGAAGACCATGTAGCTAAACACTAGCGGCTTGTGTAAGAAACTTATGCGGCTGAGTTTAATTATTTTTCTTTCTTTCCAGCATTATCTTTTTAAAATACTTCCAGCTTGTAACGTTGGGTGTAAGGTATTTATCAGGCGCATGCTGATATTCCGGTTTGCCGGCCAGTACATATTCTTTTAAATCTTTGGGTAAATCATTCCATCCGTTTTTTAGTTTGTGTCCACGGCTCTGGTATAATAAGTTACCCGGCCTGCTGCCCATTTTCATCCAGGGTAAAAAATCGCTGAACCTGCTCCAGCTAATGTCCGCATTTACATTGTTGATTTTTTTATTCTGCAGGTCAGCTTCGTTCATAAAAAAATTAAACATTTCTGCACCCTGGTATACGTCACTGCGGCTGTTCTCTGGCCATTCAGCTTTTTTTAATGGTGATGGATAACTTAACGGGATATCATTGTAAAAACAAATTCGGCCGCCATCCATTCTTTGGTAGGGCACCAAAAAATCACCATACTCAAAGGTTTGATTTACGGGGTCGTTCCACACACTGAATACTTCTACTTCTTCGTTGGTCCAGGGGTTTTTCCATTTGCTCAAAATTTCCCCTGTTTTTGAATCTTTGTACACAAGCATTTCCCTTGTAATCAGCCGCCATCCACTGTCTCCTGCCATTTTCTCTGTTCGTGCAATGTTGTACATTTCAAAATCAAACAAATGTTTCCAGGGTTTCTCCGGGTCGTATCCGTAAATGGAACCACTTGCATAAAATACCACCTCATCTTTTGGATTTAAGGATGCCCTCATCTTTATATATGCATCCATATTTCCTTGGGCACTATCCAGTTCATACACTGGTTTTATGGCCTTTGCTGCTGTTTTCTTTTGTGCAAATGTGGTGATGCAAAGCAGGATGATGCACAGCATAAAAATTACTCTTTTCATTGTTGTTTTTTTGAACTTAATTTTTAAAAATTATTATTAACGTTGTTATTTCATTTATTCAGATACAGGTCGTCCCGTTTCTAAACACATTTTACATCTTCCCAATTGCTCCTCGCCAATCTTAAATTTTCCGCCCGCAAAGAGATTTATTTGTTCTCTTTCCACAGCACTTGAAAATTTTATGTCATCAAAAACAAATTCCTTCACCAAACGAATTTCTATTCTCAGAAGGCAGCTTTAATCTTTCGTAAAGACAAATGCTGTTTTTATTTTCGGTATGTTTTTGGGCGGTATAAGTTTTTCAATTATTTGCCAGCTTGCACCTTCAGGGCCACAAAACACAAAACATCTTTCATCAAATTCATTCTTTAAAATTTCTGACGCTTTAAGACCGTGTTTTTTTACCAGCGAAAAAATATAGTCCAGTTTTGCAGTATAAAAAGAATGCAGGGTTAAACCCAATTCACCCATGCGCTGATGCATACTCCTGTCGGGCTTAGGCCCGCGGGGCATGAAAAACTTAAGCTTACCACAGATATTATTGGGGCTTACAAAGCCCTGGTACCAGTGTGTATAGCCATCCCTCATTATAAACACTGCCTTCGGCCCTTTTAAATTGTCACCATCAATTTCATATTGTCTTTCTGCTTTTAATCCAAGGGCAGTTTGGAGATACATCAGTTGCTCCATGCTGTCAACTTTTATAAACCAGTCGTGGTGTGTAAGTTCACTTGTTTTTAAAGGAGTATTGGGGTTGATGGTGCCATAGCCTGGAATTTCATAACCATAACGCTGAAAAAATACATGGGTAAAATACTGGCCGTACACCGCATTTTCCCTTACCCCTGCGGGCCGCTTAAAAAAATTCGATTCGCCTTTATTTATTCTGACCGGATCATCAAATGTGGGTTCGGTAGCAAGCCATTCTTCCTGCTTTTCTAACCGCAGCATTTTGTAAATATCCGTTATGCGGATGATGTCTTTGGTTTTCATCACCATCATCCGGCTGCCAATGCTTTCCGGTTCTGTGTAGCCCACGCCATCGCCCAATGGCGTTTGCCACACCAGCAGCCTGATTAATCCATGGCTGTCAATGTCGCCATTTTGCAGACGGTAACTTTTTAGTGCAGAAGACACCCCGTATAGTTTCATTGCCTGCTCTTTGGTGATGCTGCCACTGTCTGCTGTGGTAAAGCCATATTCAGCAAAATATTTCAGGTGATATTCAGGCGTGTCTGTTGCAATCATTGCTTCATACACACCGCTGATACCTGTAAGGGGCATGGGTTTTCCCAGGTTGGTACTGTCCTGTGCAAGCCCGGCGAGTGTACAACAAACTAACTGCAGCAGGGCAACAATTTTTATTTTCATTGTAAACTTTTATGCGCTATTTCTAAAAATGTTAATGGCAAATCCTCTGAAATTGCGAAAGAATAAATACTGCGTAACATTTTTTTGTCTGTAATTTTTCGCATCTGTAACATCGTACTATTTCCCAAATGCCCTTTAAATTTTGTTACCCTTGCTATCGATAATCTTATTAAAACTTGTAATGGCTGCAAATTTATTTTTTAATTTCTGTCCATTGATTAATGAAGCTAACTAAATTTGGGATATGCAGGCAACCATCCATCAATTATTTTTATTGTTTTTAATAATGCATGCGGCAAGTGCAACGGCTGTTATGGTGAGTATATTTACAAATTCAAATTTAAAATTCAAGGGTAATGCCATCCATTTATCCATATAAAGCATTGGCGCTGCAGGTTTGCTGCCAGGCAGTAAACAACTGTGCCGACAAAGCTGAAGCAAGGCAAAAAATGTTTACATCACTGGAGCGGATTGGTGAGCAGGTAAAAGCCAGCAAAGCTTTTATTGGCCAGGATTTAAAATTAATAGTGCTGCCTGAATATTTTTTAACGGGTTTCCCCCAGGGAGAAACGATAGCGCAATGGAAAGAGAAGGCATGCATTCAACAGGATGGTGATGTGTATGATGCTGTAAAAAAAATTGCTGTTGAGTCTGCAGTTTTCTTAAGTGGCAATGTATATGAACTGGACAGTAATTTTCCTTCATTGTATTTTCAAACCAGTTTTATA
>JAYWIB010000580.1:0-2110 GCA_043789265.1 Chitinophagaceae bacterium | reverse complement strand
CAAAAGGGCTATGCGTTTTGCCATCTATATTTATCAGCGTAATCCCAAATCCTTTAATAGGGAACAGGGTTATTAATTTATCATTCAGCAACCCTAATAATTCATTTTTATTTCTTACTCCGGCTATTTCACTTGTTAAGGAAAGCAATATTGACTTCTCATACTCCCTTTTCGCAATTTCTTCATTTGCAATAATATTTGCAGTGGCAGTTGATAGCTGATAGGATATTCTGTGAAGTAAGTCAAGCTCTTCCGGCTTAAATGAATTGTTTTTCTCTGACAATAATATAAATACCCCCATTAATTGATTACTTTCTATCAGTTTTATTACTACAAATTCTTTTATGCCGGAGTTGTGCATAAATTTTATTTGCGCTGTATCTAATGGTAATATTTTTTCTACTTCATATACTTTTGGGTAGTTGATGTCGTCAACAGTGTCGTCTGAAATATGATATTCAAGGTCAAGAAAGGTTTTATAGTCCGGTTTTTCAGAGCGGGCCTGTTCTGAATAATAAATATATGGCTGGCATGTTCTCCTTTCTTTGTTATAACGTAATATAAAACTATCGTTGAATTGTATATATTTTTTTAGCGTGTAGCGAATAATGTTCAGCATATCCAGCTTCCCCTTGATTCGGATGATTTCATCACTTAGTAAAAGCAAAACTTCACTTTGGTTTTCTTTTTTTTTCATTTAATTACCCAGTTTAGATAATGCGGACTGTCCTGAAATTTTCAAAAACTCCTTATATCAATAAATTACAGGACAGTTTATTAAATAAGCTTTTTGCGGTACAGAATTAAATGACTTGTATGATGTTCAAACTTTAAACAATTATTTAGGAAGAATCCATACTTGTTTAGTAGTAAGTTAAGTTGAAAAATCCAAATATTGAGGAAATGGGTCTGGGACTTATATTTGAGACCTACTAAGGATAGTTGCTGGAAATTTTAAAAGCAGGATGTTTAGAGAAAGTTCTTGTTTATTACAAAAAGCCTTTACATTTATGAGCCGGGCAAGCCTTAAATTACCCAGCGTGGTATAATGCGGAACAAACTTGTAAGTTGAATTTTTGAGAAATCAGCCGCTATTATTACTCTTCTTTTTTTATACCCAGCTTTGCCATTTTTGATTCAAGGGTAGTAGGGGCAATATTTAATAGTTGAGCGGCTCCACCTTCTCCCCTTATACGGCCACCTGCTTTTTTTAATATAGAACGTAGGTATTCTTTTTCTGTTTCAGTTTGAATTTTCTTTATATCATTAAGGCTTTGTGCATCTTCAATGCTATTTTGTTTTTGAATAGCTGAATGGGAATTGCTTAGTGGTTTATGAAGTTCCAGCTCTGAAATACCATCGTTGAGGAGAACTAATTGCTCCATTAAATTTTCAAGTTCCCGTATATTTCCCGGCCAATTATATGCTATCAATGCTGTCATCATTTGTTCGCTGATACCAATGAATCTTTTTTTATTTTTTTTGCAAAAGCATTCTGCAAAATAAACAGCCAGTTGGGGGATATCAGTTTTACGTTCTCTCAACGGCGGCAGCATCAATGGAAATACATTCAGGCGATAAAAAAGATCGATTCTAAAACGGTCTTCGGCTACTTCTTTTTCCAATACCCTGTTGGTGGCAGCTATCACACGTACATCTAATTTTATGGGTTCTTTTCCTCCTACACGTTCAATTTCTTTTTCCTGCAGTACCCTTAATAATTTTGTCTGCATGTCAAGTGGCATCTCGCCAATTTCATCCAAAAAAATAGTACCTCCGTTTGCCTGTTCAAATTTACCTATTCGCTTTTCGAATGCTCCCGTGAATGACCCTTTTTCATGCCCGAATAATTCTGACTCAATAAGTGTAGGAGAGAGCACGGCACAATTAATTTTTACAAATGGCTTAGACGACCTGCTGGAAAGCTGATGAATACAAGATGCGATTCGCTCTTTGCCAGTACCAGTTTCTCCCTGTATCAATACCGAGGTATCGAAAGGGGCAACCTGTTTCAACAGGTCAAGTATGGATACTAATGAGGGATCGTTACCTACGATACCTTCAAAATTATAAATACCGGTGTGTGCTGATTGTAAATGATTTTTTTCTA
>JAYWIB010000579.1:0-7442 GCA_043789265.1 Chitinophagaceae bacterium | reverse complement strand
CTCCGCATATTGGTATGGCTTCGCCAGCCATCACTTTGCAGGCGGGCATATTGCAGCACGCCATTGTAATGTGCATCTGCATGTGTGTAAGCAATATTATTTTGCATGCTGCCATTGCTGCCGGCAATTGTATTTAGTATCAGCCTGCTTTCATTATTTTCCGCAGTACGGCCAGTTAGTAAAACCACGCCGCCGGTACCTGCACCATACATACTTCCACCGGGGCCTTTTATGATTTCTATTTTACCCACATTATTAAAATCAAGCTGATTCAGGTATGTGTTGCCGTTAGCATCTGTAAATGGAATACCATTCCAGTAAACTTTTACATTGCGAACGCCAAAAGGAGAGCGCAATAAATTTCCCCGGATAGACAAGCGGTAGCTGCCAGGGCTGCGTTCGTCCATTTTTACGCCGGGTACGGTGTTTATTGCAGGCAGCAGCGAAAGGTTGTCAAATCGTTCCATGGCAGTTCGGCTTATTACGCTTACTGAAGCAGGCACATTTTTTAATGCTGTATTACTTTCATAAGCCTTTACTACTACTTCGGTTAACAATACATTTACAGGCCTGAGCATAATATTTATTTTCTGTTCAAAAGAATAGATACCGGATATTGTTTCAAAACCGGCATAAGAAAAACTGAGCAGCGCTTTAGATACACCTGCACTAAACTGAAAATTTCCTGAAGAATCTGTAGTGCTGATCAAGTTGTTTTGAAGACTGATGCTTACGCCCCGCAGCGGCTGACCGGGCTGGTTGCGGACGTTGCCTTTAAATATTATTTGAGCCAGTACATTTACCTGAACAAACAACAGGGGTATCAAAAAATAACACTTCCGTTTATGCATAAGCCTCCTGCTTTGTTTAATCATTGATAAAAATATTTTTATACAACGCACTATTTTTCACTAACACCTGCATTTTCGAAGCTGGCCATTTCATTTAAAAAATTTACAGCACTTTGCAGCAGCGGAATAGCAAGTGCTGCGCCCGTACCTTCGCCCAGGCGCAGACCAAGATGCAGCAATGGCTGTGCCTTTAAATAATTCAGCATAGTTGTATGCCCCTGCTCATTGCTGGTGTGGGCAAAAATACAGTACAGCAAAATGGAAGCATCCAATTGCAGCGCCGTAAGCAAAGCGGCTGTTGCAATAAAGCCATCTACTACTATCCCCATACCGCATGCTGCCGCCTGAACATAAGCCCCCGTCATCATAGCAATTTCTGCGCCACCCACAGCACGCAGCAGTGCAAGCGGCTGTGTGCTTAATGAGCCGAGCTGGTGTTTTATAAATACATTTTTTAATACCTCTTTTTTTATTTTTAATTGTTCATCATTGCTGCCGGTGCCGCGGCCCACGCAGTTTTCAATGGGTTCGTTTATTATTGCACTCATTATTAATGCGGCGGCAGAAGTGTTACCAATACCCATTTCGCCAAAGCCAATGGTATTGCAGCCTTTATCAAAAATTTCCTGTACAATTTTTTTGCCGGTATCAATGGCCGCCTGCACTTCTTCTTCAGTCATTGCATTGCCTGTGGAATAATCTGCTGTACCCATTTTTATTTTTGCATGAATGATGGGCAGTGTTTTATCAAACTCAACATTAACCCCTGCATCCACCACCTGCAATGCAATGTGGTGCTGCCTGCAAAATACATTGATGGCCGCACCACCATTTACAAAGTTCAATACCATCTGTGCCGTTACCGCCTGCGGATATGGATTCACAAGGCCTGTGGCTGCAATGCCATGATCGGCTGCAAACACCACGATATGCGGATGAGTAATTTGGGGCGATAAACTGTTTTGAATGATGCCCATCTGCAGGGCCACTGTTTCCAGCATACCTAAGGCACCCAATGGTTTTGTTTTGTTATTTATATTTTGCAGCAGTTGTTCCCTGATGGATGTATTCATTGTTTTTTATTTGTTGCAGACAGCCTGCGCAGAGGCAATCATCATATTGGTCTGCTGTTAATTTTTTTTGTTCGTCTGTCAATGTTATTTTACTGCAGTGGCACAATAAAATACTGCCCGCCTTACATTCAAAAAGCTGGCCGCAGCGTGGGCAGTATTTTTCTTCATGCATACACATGGCTGGTTATTTTTAAAAAGTGCAGTTGATGCCGGCCATTGCATTAAACCTCCTGGAATTGTAACCCCATACATCAAAAAACTTTTTGTTGGAAATGTTACGCAGGTCGGCAAACAGCGTAATGTGGTTGTTTATTTTATAGCCTGCATATAAGTCTATTGTGCTGTATGGCTCAAGCTCCACAGGCAATGCTTCAAATTGCCCTTCATACCGCCTGCCCACCATGCGTACACTGCTGCTTGCAAAAAACTGTTTGGTAAACTGGTAACCCAATGTGGCATTCAGCGTATGTTTGGGGCGGCGGAATAAATTATTAAAACTGGTATCGCCAGTTATTTCGAAGCTGTATGTAGCTGCATTGTACCTGTACTTTTTCGTATTTACATTGCCGGTTAAGTAACAGTAGCTGGCATTGAAAGAAAAATTATCTTTTTTAAAACCAGCTTCCAGTTCCACACCCTTATCCTGTTGTTTATTGTTGTTGAAATAACTGAAGGATGCTAAATTATAGCCTATGCCATTTTTGATGGTACGGTAAAAATATACTGCCCTTGCTGTAAAATTTTGTGTTGCATAAGCGATACCCGTTTCATACGTAACAGATTTTTCTGCTTCCAGCTTACTGTTGGCAACACCGGGGCCAAACAGTTGGTAAAGCGAAGGTGCTTTAAAGGCAGAAGAAATATTTGTAAAAATTTTCCAGTTGTTGATTGTATAAGAAGGATTGAATGTGTAAGTAAAACTATTGCCATACTGGCTGTGCCTGTTATACCGGCCACCCATTTCCGCATTAAAGCCGCCCAACTTTTTTATCAGCAGAGAAGCATACACACTGTACATTTTATTATTTACCGAGTCGCTGCCAATGCTGGTTTTGTATGGAATAAAATCTTTCAGAGAAAGATAATCCTGGTTGCTGTTTTGAAATCTGTAATCAATACCGGTCACCACTTCTATATGCTGCTGAATATTTTGCGCTGTATATATTTCTGCAAAAAATGAATTGCCTGTATATTTTTCTTTTACAAAATCGGCAAAGCCGCTCACATCCAGAGAATCATTTACATAATGCCGTGTGATGCCGGCAAGGCTTGCATTAAAATACACAGCACCTTTTTTTGTTTTGTACTGCGCCGTTATTCCATTTACAAGATTGCTGTTGGCCAGGGTATAATCTTTGTCGTCAGTAAAGGCTGCGCCATCGGCATCTGTGCGGTATTTGCTATACTGGCTGTGCAGCCCTGCCTGCAAATTTTTACAAAGCATCGTAGTTACGGAGGCATTTACGGCATGTTGTTTACAGCCATCCTTATCAAAATTTTTATTGCCAGTACTGTCATATGCCGCAGAAACTCCGTTGCTGTATGCCGTGTTGTAATATAGTGTGTAACTGGTGTTGCGTACTTTTCCGGCAAGGCCGGCTGTACCCCTAAAAGTGCCGTAGCTGCCAGCGCTGGCACCAGCATATGCTTCCATTTTTTTGGCCGCAGTTTTTTTAGAAATAATATTTATTACACCTGCCACTGCATCTGAACCGTACAGTGTGGACTGACCGCCTTTTAAAATTTCAACCCTTTCTATACCGGCCACCGGTATCTGATTCAGGTCGAACACATTGCCGATAGAGGATGCATCGTATGCCGGCACACCATCCAGCAATATCAAAACTTTTATGCTGCCCCGCAGGTACACATCCACGTTGCTGCCCAATACATTTTGTGCACCGGGAACTATAATAGCTGCCTGCTGGTTTAATAAATCTGCAAGACTGCGGCCCATACTTTTTTGTAAAATGTCCGGGCCGATGATTGTTACCAGCTTTCCTGTTTCACTTTGTTTTTTTGGAAACTTGGTGGCAGTAATTACCACTTCATCTAAATTTTTTGTGCTGTCTTTTAATGAAGCTGCAGCAACTGATTGGGCGTGCAAATGGTTACTAAAAACCACAGCAGCCAACATCAAAATTTTCTTTTTCATTTTTTGAAAAATTTTTTTGTGTGACTGCTTCCGTGTAAATGCTGCTGATGCAATACCAGCAACGAAGTGAAGAAATATAAAAGCCGCTAAGCCATTACATCCCTGCCTTTCACCCGAAAGCAAAATAAATGTTTGATAAACCTGGCAGGTCTTCTGGCTCAAAGCATTGCTGAAACCTTCCCATTCCTTCTTTACTGGAACAGTGGTGAACTCACAGCAATTTTACCTTTCCATACCTCTCTTATCCAAGGAGGTGCGGAGGGCTTTTTACAGCTACGGGGATAGCTCCCGAATTTAACGGGATTCCCTTTTAATCCCGATGTTTAATCGGGAACCAAATTCGTTGCAAAAGAATGGTTTTAGTTTTCAACTGCCAAAAAATTAATTGTACACGGGCTGTGGAAAATTTCCATGGCATGCATGGTATTCTAATTAATTGGGTGATATTTTTTATAGAAAAATTGAGTGCATTTTAAATTTTCGTTGCCAGTCACAACCGCCGTCAGCGTTTTTCAACGGCTGACGGGGCTGATAACTTCCGCTGACTTGCAGTATTTCAAATGCACTCAAAAAATTTCTTCTGTACACGTTTTTGCTCTTTACCTTTTGGCAAAGCCGTATCTTCCAGCTATGACTGGAAATAAAAATAAACTCAATCTTTTTTCATTTACCATGATAGTGGTGGGGTTGGTAATTGGAATGGGCATTTTTCGTACAGCAGCTACCAGCGCTAAGGATGCCATCAGTCCCTCTGTATATTTCAGCGCATGGATCATTGGCGGCATTGTAGCATTCTGCGGCGCCTTAACCTATGCAGAAATCGGCAGCCGCTATCCTGTTACCGGCGGCTATTACAAAGTGTTTGCAAAAGCGTATCACCCCAGCATAGCCTTTGCCATCAATTGTTTGATACTGGTGAGCAATGCAGCCAGCCTCAGCGGAGTGGCATTGATTGGCAGCGGATACCTGCTGAAATTATTTGCCGGCGAATGGACGGATATGCATAAAGCAGCAGTAAGCCTGGTTGCCATAATTATTTTTTACCTCATCAACCTGCGTGGACTTAAGATGAGCTCGGGCGCACAAAATATTTTAATGACCATTAAAATAATAATGATAGTGGTACTGATAGCCGCATTGTTTTTTCCTGATAAATATGCAACATCAGAAATTGCATCCGCAAATCCGCAAATCAGTTCATCCGCAAATTTCACTGACTGGATACGCAGCCTTGGCATCAGCCTTATCGCTGTATCCTTTACCTATGGAGGTTATCAGCAAACCATTAATTTTGGCAACGAAGTGCAGCAACCTGCCAAAAATATTCCCCGTGGCATCTTTATTGGTATTGCCATCATCATCCTTTTATATTTATTGGTAAACCTCAGTTATTATAACCTCGTTGGTTTTGAAAGAATGAAAGGCGAAAAAGAAATTGCTTATGTGGTAATAGATAAAATATTTGGCAAGGCAGGTGCCGCTGTTTTTTCAGCATTTCTTTTTTTGGGTGTGCTGGCGTATGTAAATGGGTTACTCATGAGCAACCCACGGGTAATGTATGCCATGGGTGACGATGGCAGCCTGCCAAAAATTTTTGCCCGGCAGCACAGCAAAACAAACGTGATGGTTTTTTCCTTAACCATATTTGCAGCCGTGTGTATTGTCATTTTATTTTTTTCGCAGCAGTTCGAAAAAATATTAAACTTCACCATCTTTCTCGATTGCTTTGGTATGGTACTCAGCAGCGGCACCATTTTCTGGTTTCGTAAAAAAACCAGCCACCTGGATGATACAGTTATTTACAAAATGAAATTGTTTCCGCTGCTGCCGCTGATATTTATGTCGGCTTATTTATTTGTAGGCATCAGCATAGCAGTGGCAGATCCCACAGCAGCATTAACCGGGATGGCTGTGCTTGCTGTATTTATTTTATTTTATTTTTTATTTCGTCAAAAAAAATAATCAGCAGCATTTTGTATCAATGCTGATTTTAATTTAGTTCAATCATATTTTCTCAAATGGATATCTCCTACATCATCAACGAGCTGGCTGAAGACAGGCAGCAATATTTTAATGCAGTGGCGCCGCCTATCATACAGAGCAGCAATTTTGTTTTTGATAAAGTTGACGATCTGCGTCAGGCTTTTTCCGATGAATACTCCACCTACTTGTACAGCCGCGGATTAAATCCCACAGTAGATATTTTGAGAAAGAAACTGGCGGCGCTGGACAATGCGGAAGACTGCCTGGTATTTAACAGCGGCGCTGCTGCCATCTTTGCGGCGGTACTGGCCAATGTAAAAACAGGCGATCACATTGTAAGTGTGCAAAAGCCTTATACCTGGGCCCAGCGAATGTTCAATGTTATACTGCCCCGCTTTGGCATTACCACTTCGTATATTGACGGACGTGAGATTGAAAATTTTGAAAGAGCCATTTTACCCAACACTGCACTTATTTATTTAGAAAGTCCTAATAGCTGGGATTATGCTATACAGGATTTGAAAGCAGTAGCCGAACTGGCCAAATCAGAAAACATTGTTACCATCTGCGACAACAGTTACTGCACACCCATATATCAGCGGCCAATAGAATATGGCATTGATTTATCGCTGCAATCGGCCACCAAATATATTGGCGGCCACAGTGATACCCTGGCGGGTGTGCTAAGTGGCAGCAGCAAAATGATTGAACGCATTTTTCAAAGCGAATACAATAACATTGGCAGCGGCATTGCTCCCTTTAATGCATGGCTGCTGATACGTGGCCTGCGTACCCTGCCTGTAAGGTTAACGCACATTAGTAAGTCCACAGTGCAGTTGGTAAATTATTTAAAGCAACATCCGCAGGCAGAAGAAGTCCTGTTTCCCTTTGATGAAAGTTTTAATCAATACCAACTGGCGAGGCAGCAAATGCAGGGCGCCTGTGGCTTGCTGAGTTTTGTTTTAAAAGCCACCAGCCTTCAGCAGGTAGAAAAGTTTTGCGAAAGTTTGCAGCACATTAAAATGGCAGTAAGCTGGGGCGGACACGAAAGTTTGATCATTCCAAAATGTGCCGGTATTAAACCGGAAAGGTTTGATGCAGGCCGCAAAGAACACCGCATGCTGCGCCTGTATGCAGGGCTGGAAGAACCTGCGTATTTAATTAAAGATTTAGAAAGAGGATTTGCAGCAGCATCTTAAAAAAAAATTATTGTAAATACTTACCGTTTATACAAATGCAGGATGATGGTTATCTCCGGATGTTATATTTTTGGCTTATGCGTTACCTGAGTTATTTATTAATTGCCATGGCATGGTGCCCGGCTATTTTTGCCCAGGAAAAATGGGGATTGAGAAAATGCGTGGAGTACGCATGGCAAAA
>JAYWIB010000578.1:0-2116 GCA_043789265.1 Chitinophagaceae bacterium | reverse complement strand
CACAATGCATCCATCATCACATCCATATGCCGGAGCGAAGTACTGAAATGAAAATTACAATAATGACAGGCTTGTTTGCAAAAAGGAATATGAATATAGATGCCCGACAAAGATTTTTGATTTACAATTTTAGCGGTTAGATTTGATACTGTTCATGACAATAAAAAAAATTATTTATTCCTGCTGTTTCATTTTTGTACTCTTACTTGCGTTGCCATGCTGCATGCTTAGCCAGGATACAACAGTGCAGCAATACCGGCTTAATATAAAAGTGATTGACAAAGATAGTTCCTTTGCCATACAGCCCCGGCTGCTTAAAACCATTTTTGCAAATCAGCCAGAATGTATGCAATATGTGGATGCCATTCCTGCATTGTTAAAGAGTAGGGGCTATGCTGCTGCTTCCGTAGACAGTGTGTTATTTGATTCTTTATATGCTGATATTTTTATTTACCTGGGGCAGCCGCAAAACTGGATATCGTTTAAAACAGACAGCATAGATCAAAAAGCGCTGGATGAAAGTGGTTTTATTGAAAAAGAGTTTGGCGGTAAGCCGGTTGATTTTTTGCGGCTTCAGGTAATCAGCGATCGCATTTTGAATTACTACGAAAACAATGGTTATCCATTTGCCGCTGTTTATCTGGACAGCATCCGGCTGCAGGATGATGGTATGAATGCTATGCTGAAACTTAACAGGGGTCCGCTTTATCACATAGACAGCATCCGTATAACCGGGAAGGTAAAACTTTCTAATTTTTTTCTGCAGCGGTATACAGGCATCGCCAACGGTAGCATTTACAGTAAGCAAAAATTAGATCAGGTAGGTAAACGCATTGCTGAATTGCCATATGTAGAAGAACAGCAGCCGCCAGATTTGGCTATGCTGGGTACAGGATCAATTCTTAATCTTTACCTGCAGCCAAAACGAAGCAGCCAGGTAAATTTTTTAATTGGATTTTTACCGGCCAATAACCAAACCAATAAACTGCAGCTAACGGGAGACATTAACCTGAATTTAAAAAATGCATTGGGTAATGCAGAAACCATGTTGCTTAACTGGCAGCAACTGCAGTTAAAATCGCCACGGCTTAACATTGGCTACCAGCAGCCGTATATTTTTAAATCTGCTTTTGGGTTTGATTTTTTGTTTGATCTGTTTAAAAAGGATTCCACTTTTCTGCAACTCAATGCACAGTTGGGTATACAATATTTGTTATCAGCCAGTCAGTCTGGTAAATTATTTTTTCAAAATCAAAAAACAGTATTGCTGGGCTCCGGTGTGGATACAATGCTGGTAAAGCTTACAAAAAAACTGCCGCCAAACATAGATGTAAGTGCAGTAAACATTGGTGTGGATTATGAATGGAGTAAAACCAACTACAGGCTAAATCCACGCTCGGGTACTGAGCTGAGGATGGTAACAAGCGCCGGATTAAAAACAATTTCAAAAAACAATGACATACTGAATTTAAGCGATGGGTTCAATTACCATGCGTTATATGATACCATAAAATTAAAAGCATACCAGTTCAGAATAAAAATAACTGCAGCGCATTATTTTCCAGCAGGCAAGCAGGCTACTGTAAAGACTTCATTTAACATGGGCATATTTAACAGCGGGCAAATTTTTAGAAATGAACTGTTCCAGGTAGGCGGCTATAAATTGTTAAGAGGCTTTGATGAAGAAAGTATTTACGCCACACGCTATGGAGTTTTTACCAGCGAGTACAGGTACCTGCTTGGCCGCAATTCTTACATGTTTACTTTTATGGATGCCGGCTGGGTAAAAAATAAATTTCAGGATATAAATGTCAATAATAATTTTATAAGTGCCGGGTTGGGTATTTTGTTTGAAACAAAAGCCGGTCTTCTCAATATGAGTTTTGCTGCGGGCAAAAGAAACGATGTAAATTTTGATTTGCGCCGTGCGGCAAAAATCCATTTTGGATACATTAATTATTTCTAAGTAAAATCACTTTAATTTTGGTGTATAAAATTCTCTTATTGAAACGGGCTTTCTTATTTTCCTTTACTTTTCTTGTTGTTTTTTTGTGCAGGGCACAGCAAGCTGATACCTCATCTATAAAAAAAGATTCACTTTTTAATTCAGCAGACA
>JAYWIB010000577.1:0-2120 GCA_043789265.1 Chitinophagaceae bacterium | reverse complement strand
ATAGTTTTCTTAAGCTGAAAAACCATATAAATGTGGATAAATATAAATTTAATGAAAATAGATTTTAACTAAATTTGTTAAAGTAGACAGTTTAATGCAAATTAAATTCACTATTATGCGTAAAAGATTACTGCCAATTCCTCTTGAATTGATTATGAATAGAATGAAATTTGAGAACTGCTGGTGGGAGACCGGTCTTATAGATGAGGAATATGGCAAATTAGGAAAACGATTATATTTTGATCTGTTTTATAAGTTGGTACAAGAAACAGATATAAAAAGAGCTGTAGTATTAATGGGGCCTCGTAGAGTTGGCAAAACGGTAATGATGCACCATGCTATATCTACTTTGCTTAAGGAGAAAAAAATAAGGAGTAATAATATATGTTTCATTAATGTTGAAAATCCTCTTTATTTAAATATTAGCCTTGAAAACTTATTTTCTATGGCAAGGAAATCTGTGGGAAATGAAGACCCAAAAGGATGGCACGTTTTTTTTGATGAAATACAATATTTAAAAGATTGGGAAATTCACCTTAAAGTCTTGGTTGATAGTTATCCTAATACAAAATTTATTGCATCTGGATCAGCAGCCGCAGCTTTAAAAATTAAAAGCAATGAAAGTGGTGCTGGCAGATTTACAGATTTTATGTTGCCTCCTTTAACGTTCCATGAATATATTCATTTAAAAGGCTACAATCATTTAATAATTGAATCATTTATATATTGGAGGAAGCGAAAAATGCCTTTTTTTTCAACCCATAATATTGAGGTGCTTAACAGGCACTTTGTTGATTATATAAATTTTGGAGGATACCCTGAAGTTATATTTTCAGAAAAAATGCAGTCAAATCTAAGCAGGTATATCAAAAATGATATTATTGATAAGGTGTTGCTGCGGGATTTGCCAAGTTTATACGGAATACAAAATCAACAGGAACTAAATAAGTTTTTTACTACATTAGTTTACTATACTGCTAATGAACTTTCATTAGATTCTCTTGCATCAACAAGTGGGGTAAATAAACCAACATTAAAAAAGTACGTAGAATATCTTGAAGCCGCTTTTTTGATAAAGCAAATTAATAAGATAGATGAATCTGGAAAAAGGTTTCAAAGACAATCGGCTTATAAAATTTATCTGACCAACCCTTCCCTCAGAAGCGCCTTATTTTCGCCTTTAGATGCAACCGACGAAAGCATGGGACACATGGTTGAAACTGCAATATTTTCGCAATGGCTACACAGAGAAAACCGAATACCGTGTTACGCAAGATGGGAGCGTGGTGAAATTGATATGGTGGGACTAGATTTAAAAGATAATAAACCAATATGGGCTGTAGAAATAAAATGGAGTAATAAAGCCTATAATTATATAGAAGAAATTAAAACTTTATTATCCTTTTGTGAAAAACATAAGTTAACTGATACTTTTGTTACTACTCTGGATAAATCAGGCCAAAGGGAAGCAAATAATATATCAGTTAATTATGTTCCATCTTCTGTATATGCATTTAATGTAGGATACAATACAATTGAATATCACAAGCAAACATAGTAACTTCAAAAACAACTTAAAAAGAGAACGGTCTCCCTCAGCATATTGTTTCGTTTTAATTAGGCATCCTCCGGTTGTGTATAATCGCATTCTTTAAAAATAAATTTACCAGCCAGCCATACATTAAATTTATTTTGAGCGGTGTAAAGTTTGCTCCAGCGAAAATGAGTGCTGCACCATCGCCATAATCAATACAAAGGCTGCTACTTTAGCTTGTGTACATCCAGCTTCAGCACAGTAAAAAATTATGCACAGACAATCATTAATTTTCTGAAGGTTGTTTTTTTAGGATTAAAGGTTCTGCAAGCCTGTTGCCTTTCAGTAATAAAAAGCGGATAACAAAATAGTACATAATCCAGCATACAATGTTATACGAGTATGAAATAAAATTATATCCTGTGAATTCAGAGTTTTATTATTACTATAAAGGTAGCAGCGTAAAAAATATAAAGTCACCTGTGTGTGTACATATGCAGCAAATATTAAAAAAGCATCAACAGATTGCAATGGATATGCGTATACTGTTGATGCTTAAAAAAATTGAACCTGTAATTATTTATGG
>JAYWIB010000576.1:0-2120 GCA_043789265.1 Chitinophagaceae bacterium | reverse complement strand
GTGTTAAAAATTTAAATGTGGGCGACAGGGTAGTAGTGCCGTTCCCCGTCGCATGCGGCGGCTGTTTTTTCTGTCAGCATGATTTGCCTGGTCATTGTGAAAACAGTAACCCGGAACACTATGGGCCAGAAGGCGGCTTGCTTACGGAGAAGGGCGGTGCATTGTTTGGCTACACCGATTTGTATGGCGGCTACGATGGCGGACAGGCACAGTATGTACGGGTACCTTATGCTGACTATGGCCCACGCCGTGTGCCTGATAACCTAACTGATGAGCAGGTACTTTTTTTAACCGATATATTTCCTACAGGATATACAGGTATTGACTGGGGCGAAGTAAAAGGGGGAGAAACTGTTGCCATTTTTGGTGCAGGCCCGGTTGGTATTATGGCAGCCAAAAGTGCCTGGCTGCGTGGTGCAGAAAGAGTGGTGATAGTGGATACGCTGCAGTACCGTTTGGATAAAGCCGCTGAAGCAGCCAACTGCGAAGGAATTTTGTGGGACGATGGTGCAAAAGATGTAGTGGAAAAAATTAGAGCCATCACCAATAACCGGGGCGCTGATGTATGTGTGGAAGCTGTGGGCTTTGAACCTGATCGCAATTTGGCCGACAGAGCAAAAGCGGTAATCAATTTAGAAAAAGGATCGTCCAAAGTGCTGGAAGCCTGTATGAGTGCGGTGCGCCGCGGTGGCATTGTATCTGTGCTGGGTGTGTATGGTACTACGTTTGATAATTTTCCGCTGGGTCAGTTGTTTGATAAAGGCATTACTTTAAAAGGCGGGCAGGCACCTGCACACAAACACATTGATAAACTGTTGAGTTATGTAGAAGAAGGAAAAGTGCGGCTGGATGATGTGATTACTCACAGACTTCCATTGTCAGAAATTTCACACGCTTATGACATTTTTAAAAAGCGTGTTGATGGTTGTGTAAAAGTGGTGTTGAATCCGTGGAGCTAATCATTTGAAATACTTAAGGCAGATAATGCTTTTTGCAGCATTCATATTTACAAAAGCATACAAACAAAGGCAGTGCAGAATTTAATTATAATGCGGCTTTCGTTTGTATGCTTTGTAATTTTATATCGTCTAAGATTAATAGCTTTTGCTGAAAAAATAACAATAATATCAACTCAATAATCCAACTGCAAGCTGCTTCCATTGTATATCCGAAAAGCTTGCAATGGCTGCATTGGCCACTACCGCATTTCGTACAGTATCTACAGCAGACGAAGTGTTTTCTGTATTGGGCTTTTCATTTCGTCCATGTATTTCAGCATACACCGTATTGCCTTTTCGTTTTATCATGAATGTACTGCTTGCGTTGCTGTCAAAGAAATGTGCGGTGCCCTCTTTATCATTTACCGGGCTGGATGCAGGCCTTACTTTTATCGCTGTTACATCTTCTTCTTCTCCCGGTTCAGTAACGATGCTTTCAATCTGCACCCAGTCATATCCATCACCATCCTGCGGGCCGGGGCCGGGAATGTCTATTTTAAAAAAATCTTTTTCCTGCGCCATGCGCTGCACTGCATTTCCATTTTCATCACACAAAGTAAAATTTGCCGTAAGTAAACCGTTGCATAAGGTTTCCCATTTACTTACTTCTTTTAAACGGTTACATGCGGTAAAATATAAGTCCAGTGCTGCTTCCCGGCTGTTGCATACTTCATGATGCACATTATCTGATTTACTGCCTTCCACCTGTGGTGGTATAATATTACCTGTCATAAATATTGTTTAATAAACCAATTGCAAAAAATATACCCTTCGTGCTGTAGAATAGTTTGCCCGTAAAAACAGGCCTGCACACATTTGCGGCAGCAGGTATAGTTTTTGTTTTCTCTGGTATTAAAAAATATTCAGTGATATGAAAACTTTCAGGTGGGGCATTGTTGGCCCGGGAAGCATTGCAGAAGAATTTGTAAAGGATTTGGCTTTTGTAAAAAATGGGAAGCACAGTGTAAAAAGTATATTATCGGACAATGCAGAACATGCAAAAATTTTTGCTGAAAAATTTAACGTGGCAAACATATTTACTGACATGCAGACTTTTTTACAAAGTAAAGTTGATGCTGTATACATTGCCACCCCCCATACATTACATTATGAGCAAGCACT
>JAYWIB010000575.1:0-2120 GCA_043789265.1 Chitinophagaceae bacterium | reverse complement strand
TTACATTCTTCAAATCCCGGAACCATTTTAAGGGCTTTCATTTGAACGTCTTCCGGTAACGAGGAAGAAAATCCATTAACATAAATCTCTATTGTATTGAAACCTTCTGGCTCTACAAATAGCTGATGCCTGTCTCTTTCAGCGAACCGGCTTATTTTATCTTCAATACTGGGGCAGTATCTGGGCCCGGTCCCTTTTATTCTGCCTTGAAACATGGGGCTTTTTTCAAATCCAGTCTTCAATATCTCATGAACAGCAGGGTTGGTGTAAGTGATAAAACAACTACGCTGTTCTGAGGGTTGTATTTTTTTTGTTGGCAAAAAGCTAAACCCGGTTATGTTGTCGTCGCCCTTTTGTTCTTCCATTTTAGCATAATCAAGACTTCGGCCATCTAACCTTGGTGGTGTACCAGTTTTTAGGCGATTGCTTTCAAAGCCAATACTAACGAGCTGCTCTGTTATACCGGTAACTGCCTTCTCTGCCATTCTTCCTCCGCCTAATTTTTTTTCCCCAATGTGTATTATACCATTCAGAAAAGTTCCATTTGTTAAAATAACCGCACGGGAGGTAATTGTATGGCCTAAACCCGTTAAAACCCCACACACTTTACCTTCTTTTATGACGAGCTCCTGTACTGTATCCTGATAGAAATCAACATTCGGAGTATTTTCAAGCATTTCTCTCCATTTCGTACTAAATAACATTCTGTCACTCTGAGCCCTTGGACTCCACATAGCTGGCCCCTTACTTCGGTTTAGCATCCTGAATTGTATCATGCTTTCATCGGTTACTATTCCGCTATAGC
Source organism: Chitinophagaceae bacterium (assembly GCA_043789265.1). GTDB lineage: Bacteria > Bacteroidota > Bacteroidia > Chitinophagales > Chitinophagaceae > Ferruginibacter. Next base: position 1,315 of record JAYWIB010000575.1, on the reverse strand, counting down.
CACCCATTGCATCAATCTCTCTTACAATCTGACCCTTAGCTATACCTCCCATCGCAGGATTACAACTCATCTGGCCAATAGTCTGCATATTCATTGTTATCAACAGCACTTTACTGCCCATATTAGCTGCGGCCGCTGCAGCTTCGCATCCTGCATGCCCCGCTCCCACTACTATTATGTCGTATTTTGTAAACATGGCCTCAAAGATAATTCTTCACCTTTTCTTATATGATTCTAACGTTGAATTTCTGTGTTTCACGTGAAACACCTCGATTTATTAAAATGCCTGGAAGTATTCTTTTAACAGCAGGTTTTCCAATGAGGTCATTTGTTTTTTATGTCTTGGATTGTCGTCCTTATATCCGCACAAGTGCAAAGCACCATGAAATATCACCCTGTGCAACTCCTGTTCAACAGGGAGGTTTAGCTGTAGCGCATTTTCCTTAACCCTGTCAATGCTGATATAGACTTCCCCTTCTATCAAATGGGTAGAAGATAAGTTGAAGGTTACAATGTCTGTATAAAAGTCGTGTTGCAAAAAGTCACGGTTAATTTCCAATAATTCTTGATCGCTTTCGAAGATGTAATTGAGAGATTTCACTGGTTTTTTTGCCAATACAAAATACTTATTAAGAAAACTTTTAAGTCCCCTTCGGTTACGAAGCAATGAGCCATAATTATCCTGAGTAAAATAAAACCTAATTGCCATACTTAATTTCTAATATCGAAATTATCAAACAATTGGGAATCAATATTTTTGCTGACATCTAAAATTAAGGAATGGATAAAAGGCTTTCTGAAGTAGCGGTAGGGAAAAAAGTAATAATTAAATTTTTTGAAAGAGATGATATTTTTATCAAGCTGATGGAGATGGGTTGTGTGCCCGGAGAAACTGTTATTGTGAATCAAATTGCTCCACTCAAAGACCCCATCTCTATAATTGTAGCAGGATATAATCTGAGCCTCAGGATTAACGAAGCAGAGAATATTTGGGTGGAAGAAATGGATAATCCATAACTAACATATTGATTATAAATACTTTATGCACACGGGTTTATATTTTGGATCTTTTAATCCAATTCACAATGGGCACCTTATTATAGCGACACATCTTCTAAATACCACCCATCTTAATCAAATCTGGTTTATTGTTTCCCCACAAAATCCATTAAAGAAGTCTGGTTCGTTATTAAATGAATACCATCGTTTTCATTTAATTCAGCTTGCAATCGAGGGAGAAAAAAACCTACGGGTTTCAAATGTAGAATTCAGCCTGCCCAAACCATCCTACACAATTGATACGCTTACCTATCTG
>JAYWIB010000574.1:0-2125 GCA_043789265.1 Chitinophagaceae bacterium | reverse complement strand
AAAGAATCAAAAGAATCAATCCTTTACAGGCAGGCAAAGTAGCAGCTATTTTATCGGTGGTGCTGGTACTGATAATTTTTATTCCTGTAATGCTATTTGTATCTGTACTTGGCCTGGGTAGCGATAGTGCACTGGGTGCAGGTATGTTCCTGGGAGGAGGGCTGCTGGCATTGATTTTTATTCCGGTAATATATGGCGGCCTCGCCTTTGTGTTTGGGGTGCTTTATGCAGTCGTTTATAATTTCAGCTACAAGTGGCATGGCGGTGTGGAGCTGGAATATGATGATATGGACGATGCCGTACTTGCTATAGGTCAATAGTATTTATCCCTGATTAAACAATAATAAACCAGGTTGTCTGCAAGGCAACCTTAAAGTTTTTACATACGATTGTACATTGCTTCATTCAACTAATTAAACCTCTGAATTTTCACCTTACAAATCCTGTTCATTATGAGATTATTATTTTTGAATCCAATTCTTTTTTTGTTGATGAATATTACGTTCACCGTTTTTTCTCAGGCGCCTTCCCTTTACACTACGCAGGTCATTAGCGGTCTGTCGTTGCCCATGCAGATTGTAAATGCCGGTGATGGAAGTAACCGGCTTTTTATAGTGGAAAAAGCAGGCGCAATAAAAGTGTTTAACAGCAATTATATTCTTTTAGATAACTTTTTAACTGTTTCCGATATACGCTCATCTGAAAATGAAAGAGGGCTTTTAAGCATGGCTTTTCACCCTGATTATAAGAACAATGGTTTCTTCTACGTTTATTATACCAATAGTGCAGGCAACCTGGAAGTAGACAGGTACAGGGTAAGCGCCAATGCCAACAAAGCAGACGATACGTCCAAAGACACCTTGATCATTATACCGCACCCAGTAAACGATAACCACAACGGAGGGGAGCTTCATTTTGGTAACGATGGATATTTATATTTGTCAACAGGGGATGGCGGCGGAGGCAATGATGTGCCTAATAATGCCCAAACCACCACAGTGCTTTTAGGCAAAATACTCCGGTTTAATGTAAACACCTCTGATGTAAAGCCATATTATACACTGCCGCCTGACAATCCTTTTGGCAATGAAGTATTTGCATATGGCTTAAGAAATCCTTTCCGCTGGAGTTTTGACAGGCTTACCCATGATATGTGGATTGGTGATGTGGGGCAGGATGCTTCTGAGGAAGTAAACTTTTCACCCGCAGGCACCGCCCCCGGAGTAAATTATGGCTGGAGGTGTTATGAAGCATCTATAGCTAAAAATTTAAACGGCTGCGGCTCCATTTCTAATTACACTTTCCCTATTTACACTTTCCCCACCACAGCGGCGGCAAGTGTTGCTATCACCGGCGGCACGGTATACCGTGGATCAGTTTTTTTAGATCTGCAGGGGTATTACCTTGCCTGTGAATATTATACAGGAAATTATTTCAAAATTAAATCCACAGGATTGAATACCTGGGATACAAGTACGCAAAAATTAGCTACCACCGGCATTTCAGATTTTGGAGAATCGGAAGATGGCGAAATATATATATCTGGACTTGGGACAGGAAGAATATTTCGCCTGCAGGCAAGCGGTGCCAGGCAATATAAATTTACGGGAAATGGTTTGTGGACAATGGCCTCCAACTGGTTATACAATGCAATACCACCTGCTGTACCTACAGATCGTTCGGAGATAATTATTGATCCGCCACCCGGGAGTGAGTGCATTGTTGATGTACCGGTGACCATACCCGCCGGCATAAAATTTATTGTAAATAACAACAAGCAGCTACGGGTAACCGGCGACCTTAAAATAAATTAGATACCAAAAAAATTGAGGAATCAGGCTGCTGTATGCATCCATTTTTCTTTTTGCTGCTGCAGCACAAAATACCAGCCCATGCCGATGATTAAAAAGTTGAGAACAGCACCATCAATAATACTGGTGACATCGCAGTTGAACCAGGGCTGGCCTGCATTGTTTTCATATACTAACAGCCGTGCATGCTGCACATTCTGCTGTACTGTAAAAAAATATTTCTTTCCGTCCAGTACCGCCAGCCCCCCGTCCTGACTATTTAATTTGCCGGGCATCAGGCTGGCAGTTTCCATTCCATATTGATCGCTGAAGAT
>JAYWIB010000573.1:0-7500 GCA_043789265.1 Chitinophagaceae bacterium | reverse complement strand
TGCAGCGGCCGCACTCGGTGCAACTGTACGCATCCAGCAAATTTCTCCAGCTTAAATCAGCCACATCCTTTGCGCCAAATTTTACAGGAGCAGCCTCTGCATCGGCTGTGGGCGCAAGTTCCGGCTGCATCATATACTTTACTTCATCCTGCACAGTTTGCATATTGGTCATTTTGCCGGGCCGCTCCAGCCTTGTATAATAAGCATTGGGAAAGGCCAAAATAATGTGCAGGTGTTTGCTGTAGGGCAGGTAATTTAAAAAAGCAAGTATGCCCAATATATGCAGCCACCAGGCAGTGCGTTCTGTTAATACCAAACCCTCATTGCTGAAGGCTGCAAAAAACCCGGTGAGCTGACCCGAAAAAATAAAACTGCCTGTATCATGATAACCCTCCACAGCTCTTAACTGCAGCGTTCTATCTGCTGCATTCATGGTTAGGAATAAACACATCAGCACTATTTCGGTAAGTAAAATATAATTGGCATCGCTGCGTGGCCAGCCATTTAAATCGTTGCTGATAAATCGTTTTAGTTTTAAAATATTTCTGCGGCACAAAAAAATGATGCATACCGCAATGACTCCCACTGCAAGTATTTCAAAAAAATTAATCAGCAAGGTATAGAGGCCACTTGTGTACGAAAAAAATAAACGGTGTGTACCCAGTATGCCATCCAAAATAATTTCAAGCACTTCTATATTGATGATGATAAAACCGGCATAAATAATTAGATGGAGAATGGCCACCAGCGGATTTTTAAACATCTTTTTTTGCCCCAGCGCCAGCCGCAGCATGTTCTTCCAGCGAAGCGCTTTGTTGTCAGAAAAATCTTCATCCCTGCCCAACAGTATGTTGCGGCGTATCTTAGAAATTTTTTTTGCAAACAGCCAGGAAGCAATACCCAGCAGTGCAATAAATAAAATTTGAAGTGCTGTATGCATAAATAAAATTTACAGGGCTAAGGTAAATGTTTCTGTTTAGTTTCAGGCTTTCAGTTAATGCAATATGGCGTTCCCCTGGAGCTGTGGGAGAAAATATTTGAATGAAATAAAACAAACCCAGGGAAGATATTATGAGACGAAAGAAAAGCCACAGCGTGGCGATATGTCAGTAGAAAAGTAAACGCATTGAAAAAGATTGCTAGCTCCTTAGGAGCGGCATGTTCAATCAGACCTAAGAATAAGTCAGACATCACTTTGTAGCCATGCCCATCTTTTAATTTATTGCTGAATTGTTGATTTGTTGGTAATTTTCGTTCTTAATATTTTAATGTGACTGAAAAACGCTACATCATAACAAAAGAAACTGCCGCAAAAAAACTCAGACGCATGGCGCTGGAAATACTGGAACGCAATTATTCTGAGCCGGAGCTTGTATTGATTGGTATCAAAGACAATGGAAACATCATTGCTGATAAGCTGGCTGATTTTTTAAAAGAAATTTATACAGGAGAAGTGATAGTAACCGCTTTGCTGATTGATAAAAAACAACCGGGTAAAGTAACGATAGAGCCTGCAGTTGATCTAAATAATAAAGTAGTGATACTGATAGATGATGTTGCCAACAGCGGCCGTACCATGCTGTATTCGCTGCAGCCGCTGCTGCAGTCGTTTCCCAAAAAAATACAAACAGCCGCACTGGTGGAACGTACACATAAATCTTTTCCCATAGCACTGGATTATGTAGGCCTGTCTATTTCCACCACACTGGATGAACACATTTATGTGGAAGCTGCCAACAATGAAGTAGAAGGAGCGTGGATAGAAACAAAATAAAAGGAATAATTGGCTTATATATCTGTCACCTGATGAAGTTTTTTTTCTGATTGGTAAATTCAATGCAACCACATAGCAGTCGTAAGGATTGTTGTTTCTGGATATTGTTAATTATTAATCTCATGATGCGGATGCCATATTTTTTAATACTGACATCGCCTTTTCTGCATCGTTTGTATCCGTAAAAATATGATCGTGGTAATAAGCCGCCACCACATTGCAGCCAATGTTTTCACCGGCAAGGGCAGTGGCAAACGCAGCGGTAAAGCCTGTAGCAGCAAGAGAGGAATGCACCTGCAGTGTTATCCATGCTGCCACCCATGTGTACCCTAATTTTAATTCATCTGCTTTTTGTTTTTTTAGAATAATGGTGCTGCCCTCTTTCTCTTTAAACATACCAATGATGTCCTCATCACTTACATCTGTACCAGGCATCGCTGTACAAAAAACATATTCACCTTCATTCAATACCGGGTGTATATTTTTAAGCAGCTCCTGTAAATTTTTTTCACCACTCATAAAGAATATTTTAGTTAATGCAAAGATGGACTGTCAACCTCATCTGTTTCAATTATATTTGATTTTAACCGCACAGTCATTAAAAATAAAATTTATTCGTATGAAAAATAAAATAATGGTCCTCCACTTTTTTGTAATCATCTGCGGCCGCAGTTTAGCGCAACCCAGTACGGTGTTGGGTTTTACTGATTCGGCGGCGGCAGTGCAAAGAGCCACAGAAAAAAAATTTGATGCTATTCTCCAATCAAGAAATATTGGTGACTACATAAAAGATCTTTCTGCTGTGCCGCATCATGTAGCATCACCTGGTGGTAACGCAGTGGCTCAGTACATCCTTAATAAATTTGAAAGCTGGGGCTATGATGCTGCCATTGAAACTTATTATGTATTGTTTCCCACACCTGTTACCCGGTTGCTGGAAATGAATGGCAGCCGCAGTTTTAAAGCCGCACTTGCAGAACCTGGTCTGCCGGAAGATATTACTTCCTTACAAACAGCGGGGCAACTTCCAGTGTACAATTGCTGGAGTGCAGATGGTGATGTAACAGGCGAACTGGTTTTTGTAAACTATGGCATACCTGCAGATTATGAAAAACTTGCACGGATGGGTATAGATGTAAAAGGAAAAATAGTGATTGCAAAATACGGGCAAAGCTGGCGGGGCATTAAACCAAAAGTGGCACAGGAACATGGCGCCATTGGCTGTATCATTTACAGCGATCCAAAAGAAGATGGCTATTACCAGGGTGATGTATATCCGAAAGGCCCGTTCCGGCCGGCTTTGGGGGCACAGCGTGGCTCTGTGCAGGATATGCCCGTTTATCCCGGCGACCCGTTAACGCCGGGGATTGCCGCCACCAAAGATGCACAGCGGCTGGATAGAAATGATGCATTGAACCTGCTGAGAATTCCTGTGCTGCCCATTGGCTATGCAGATGCACTGCCTTTGCTGGAAAGCCTGCAGGGGCCGGTGGTGCCTGCGGAATGGCGGGGTGCATTGCCCATTACTTATCATGCAGGGCCATCAAAAAATACAGTGCATTTAAAACTTAGTTTTAACTGGCAGATAAGACCTATACAAAATATCATTGCAAAAATGAAAGGCAGCGAATTTCCTGATGAATGGATAATAAGGGGCAATCACCATGATGCATGGGTAAAATGGTGCAGCCGACCCCATCAGTGGCCAGGCGGCTATGCTGGAAGAAGCCAGGGCGATGGGTGAAATGGCAAAGAACGGATGGAAACCAAAGCGTACATTGGTGTACTGTGCATGGGATGGCGAAGAGCCCGGACTGATGGGCTCCACAGAGTGGGTGGAAGATCATGCTGCTGAACTGCAGCAGAAAGCTGTGCTGTATATAAATACCGACGGCAATGGAAGGGGCTTTCTGGATGCAGGCGGATCGCATGCACTGGAACCGGCGTTTACAGAAATTATAAAAGAAATAATTGATCCGCAAGCCAATATAAGTGTGTATGAAAGAAAACGTTCAGCCGATGCCGTTAGTGCCACTGCTGTAAAAACAAAAAAAGAAATTCTGGACAGAAAAAACTTTGCACTGGCGGCGCTGGGTTCCGGCTCCGACTTTACACCCTTTGCACAGCACCTCGGTATACCTTCTATGAACCTGGGCTTTGAAGGGGAAGATGATGGGGGAGAGTACCATTCGGTGTATGATTCGTATGACATGTACCGCCGCTTTAAAGACCCGGGTTTTGAATATGGTGTGCTGCTTGCCAAAACTGCGGGCAAAACAGTGCTTCGTTTTGCCAATGCGGAAATATTGCCTTTTGATTTTCGCAACCTGCAGGCCACACTTGCGGGCTATGCGGCAGAACTAACAGCACTTACAGATGATATGAGAGAAAATACAACGCTTGAAAATAAATTGATAAAAGATAAAAATTATCAGTGGGCAAATAAGGCAAACAGCCCGCTGCTGACACCTTTGCCAAAAGATGAAGTGCCCTACATCAACTTTGCACCATTGCAAAATGCGGTGGCCACATTAGAAAAAACAACTGCCAGACTGAGCAAAGTGATGACCGATACTGCCCTTACATCCGCTAAAAGAAATGAGCTGAATAAAAAACTATACAGGGCCGAACAAATGCTGCTTACCAAAGAAGGACTGCCCCGGCGTGGCTGGTACAGGCATGCGATTTATGCACCTGGCTTTTATACCGGCTATGGTGTAAAAACATTGCCGGGCATTCGTGAAGCCATTGAAATACGCAACTGGAAAGAAGCGCAGGAGCAGGTAGAAATTGTGGCTGCCACTATCCTGCGTTTTTCAAATTACCTGGATGAAGCAGCGCAATAAAATTTATTGGTTAGAAATATTTGTATGAAGGCAATTTAGTGTTGGCTCAAATCTTTTTCATTCAGCAGCAATTGTTCGGCCAGCAATAAATCAACTGGTCTGGTAATTTTAAAATTATTTTCTTCTCCTTCCACCAAGTGTATTTTAAGCCCAAAGGCTTCCACCACAGTGGCCTCATCTGTAAACTTATCTTTGAAATCAATTTTAAATGCAGGCAATAAAATTTTGCTGTGAAATGTTTGTGGTGTTTGCACCATTTTTATCATGCTGCGTTCCAGTGCTTCGTTGGTGTCTGACCGTACCAGCCGCACACTGTCTTTACAACTGGTAACGGGTATGGCAGCGCCATGCTCCAGTGCGGCTTCATAGCAGCGGTGTATAAGCGCTTTGCTCACCAGGCATCGTACACCATCATGTACAAATACAATGCTTTCTTCTTTTACCAGTTGCAGTCCATTTTGCACAGAATGAAATCTTGTTCTGCCACCGGCAGTTATTTGTATCCGGTTGTAATCGAAAAATGCATCTATAATTTCCTGGCCTGCTCCTGTATATTCTTCCGGCAGCACCAGTATTATATTGATGTCATCGTACGCATTTAAAAAAGTGTGCAGGGTGTAATACAATACAGGCTTGCCCTGCAGCAGCAAAAATTGTTTCGGCAGCGTGGAGTTCATCCTGCTACCATTGCCGCCTGCTACTATGATGGCTGTTTTTTTCATCTTTAATTATGGGGAAACATTTTTATTAATTTTACAATGTTTTCTTGCCGGCTGCTGCTTTCTCATTGCAGCGTTTAACTTTTATGTTAAGCGAAAATTGATCTATTTAAAAGCAGCCTCCTGTTACTATACTCACAAACAGTATGATGTTTTTATATGCTATCTGCATCATATCATATCATATCATATCACAGTCACTCATCTTTATAAATACTTACAAAGCTGCTGCCATCAATGCTTTTGGCGGCACGGTACATACCGGCGCTGTTAAACAGCAAAGCCATATTGCCCGCCGCATCCACGCCAATCATTCCTCCCTCACCATCCAGCAGTTTTAATTTATGATTTACCACTTCATTCATTGCATCCGTCAGGCTCATACCACGGTATTCCATCAGGCAGCTTACATCGTATGCAGCTACGGCTTTTATAAATGGTTCGCCATGTCCGGTGCAACTGATGGCGCAGGTTTTATTATTGGCGTATGTACCTGCACCTATCACGGGTGTGTCGCCAATGCGTCCATATTTTTTATTCGTCATGCCTCCGGTACTGGTGGCTGCTGCTACATTGCCTTCTGCATCGCAGGCCACTGCGCCTACGGTGCCAAACTTTTTATCTTTCATCAGCATCGCTGCTTCTTGTTGAGAATGATCGAGTGCATACTCATTGCTGTCACGCATTTGTTTCCACTGATCGTACCGGAAGGGCGAAAAGAAAAATTCATCCGGCTCCTGTTCTATGCCTTGTTTAAGTGCAAAGTCATTTGCGCCTGCGCCACTCAAAAAAATATGATCGCTGTTACGCATTATCTCCATACACAAAGCCACGGGATAGCGTACATTGCGAACACCTGCCACAGCGCCTGCTGCTAAATTTTTTCCATCCATGATGGCAGCATCCATTTCATGTTCTCCTTTTTTTGTAAATACTGAACCACGTCCTGCATTAAAAAGAATATTGTCTTCCAGCACCATTACCGCAGCCTGCACAGCATCTGCTGCCGCACCATTTTTTTCCAGAATACTATAGCCCGCTTCCAGCGATTCCTTAAGGCCGCTGCGGTAAGCCTGCTCCAGCTCCGCCGTCATGTGCTCTTTTAAAATAGTACCTGCCCCACCATGTATTGCTAAGCTTATTTTTTGCATTGCTGAATTTGTTTTGAGCGTCAAAATTAGCTATTTGTCAGCGTGTTTAAAACCACAAAGACAATAGCCTGCAAAGGGAAGTCAATTACTTTACCACTGTAAATGCATAATATTAGCGTATAAGTCGTAAATAAAATTAATAAACTTCGTAGAGCCAGTCGAGGCTTTCGTAAAGCGATGTTTTTTACATGCCGCTCCTCCGGAGCTGTTGCAAAAATTGCGGTTTCTTCTACTAACATATCGCTCCTCTGGAGCTTAGTTTTTTAGTTAATGATATTGTACAATGGTTCACTAAGTTTTTGCTAAACGTTCATTCTTTGCACCGCCAACACGCTAAAGTTTTAATCTACACTTTGGTTTAAGAGGTGCATTTTATATGGCGTACATCAATCTGTGTTAATCTGTGTAATCTGCGTAATCTGTGGCTTCCTAATTTTGGTGGACACATTTTTATTCATACCTCTGCTATCTTTCTTAAAATTATTTCTGTAGAAATATTTTCCATACATGCATGGTCGCCCCGCCAGCAGGGCTTATTGCCAAATACCGAGCAGGGGCGGCAATCAAGTTGTATGTCCACAATGTTTTTTTGCTGCTGCCCCCATCCATAAAAACCTGCATAAGGATGAGTAGCGCCCCAAATGCTTACTACTGGTACATTGTATAGCGAAGCCAGGTGCATGTTTGCTGAATCCATACTTATCATCAGGTGAAGATTACTGATGATGGCAAGCTCTTCTGCAAAGCTGAACCTGCCTGCTGTATTTATCACCGATGGAATTTCATCTGCCCACTGCTGCAGCATAGCGGCTTCTGCGCCGGGGGCGCCAAATAATAATATGCTGTGGCCTTCAGCGGTTAGTTGCGCCAGCAGCATTTTCATTTTACTCAGCGGATACATTTTAGGTAGATGCTGTGCAAATGGTGCGGCGCCAATTATTTTTTTTGCCCCCGAAAAAAAAGGCAACGCTTCGGCAGGCAGCATTTGTTTTGCAAATATGGGCTGATTA
>JAYWIB010000572.1:0-2129 GCA_043789265.1 Chitinophagaceae bacterium | reverse complement strand
TGCAGTACCCACAGCACGGATGGCTTTTACATTATTTATTTGTTTCGACAACTGCAGGTAACTTAGAGTGCTGCCATAAGGAATTTGAGCAAGCGCCTCCCACACTTTTAATTGAAATTCAGAACCATCCTGCTGCAGGGGCAGTTCAAAATTTCTCCTTATGCCGGTAAAATATTCATTCAACTGAACTATACATGCCTGCAGCAATACATGCCCGGATATCTGTAAATTATTTTGTTTTTCCGCAGCAGCATCTTCTTTATCCATATGTACAAAATGTACAACCCTTATATATTCATCATCTGCTTTTATTAAAAGGAGCCCGACAGGGGAGTTGAAGTAAGCTGTATACATATGCAGGAATAAATTTTTACCGACTATATATTCTAATTAGTCCAATCTCTTTTTTGCCGGGGTAATACCATCTAAGATTTCCACATACATCCTGCGGACTACTTAGCAAATCAAAATGATATTACTTATCGCAAATAAAAATAGCTGTTTTATTTTTTGCCCAGGTTTAAAAGCTTTTTCATTGGTTTGCAATTGCACCAGGCCGGAAAAAAATCTTGCTGAAGTGCATAAAAAATAATTTCTTTGACCGAAAGCAATTTGATGACCACAGAAAACAGCGAAACAAAATTTATAGAAAAAGCCATGAATGCAATTGCAGATCCATGCCGCCTTTCTATCTTAGAAGAAATATCCCGTAAAGGAAAAATTTGCTGCGGCGATGTGCAAAGTCTTACCGGCCTTTCTCAGCCTACCTGCTCTCACCACATCAAGTTGTTAGCAGACAGTTTACTAATAGCATCCACTAAAGAAGGCCGCAATCATTTCTTTACCATCAATAAAGATAATTTTCGCAAGCTAAGTTTGTTTTTGAAAAAATTTTATTGTGAATTTTGAATGGAGAATGGTGAATCGTGAATGGTGAATGGAGAATTGTGAGTTGTGAATGGAGAATGAAGAATGGTTGTCGTTGCTTGAAAAGAGTTTTCCGTGTTTGCATTAATTTAAATTCAGATTCAGATTTACTAATAGGTATTTTTATTTGATAGCACGGTATAGGCAGTGTGTTGATGCAGGTATTTTATCCGGATAACATTTTTACAAAGGGTCATTAAATATTGGCAATTGACTATTGACTCACTATTGCCTATTGTGTATTTACTACTGCCTATTGCCAATTGACAATTGCCTATTGCCTATTCACTATTGCCTATTGCCTATTCACTATTGAGTGTTCACTATTGCCTATTCACTATTGCCTACCCTCATCCAATCCTGCATCCATTTTTTACATTCATTGAAGGCTGCAGCAATACAACATCATTGTTTTCGTTGTAGATGCCGAGTACAAGGCATTCGCTGAAAAAATTTGCTATCTGTTTGGGAGGAAAATTGGTGACTGCAATTACCTGTTTGCCCTGCAGCGCTTCTTTGGTATACAGTTTTGTAATTTGTGCTGCAGATTTTTTTATACCCAACTCACCAAAATTTATGGTTAGTTGAAACGATGGTTTGCGTGCATTCGGAAAGTCAGACACAGCAGTAATGGTGCCTACATGGATGTCAACTTTTTCAAAATCAGCCCAGCTAATCATAATCTGTTTTTTATCAGGTGAAAATGTGTTATTATTGAAATAAAATTAAGTAAAAATGTTGTTGGAAATAAAGAGAGCCGGCAAAGAAGATGTGGCCAACGTGGCATTGCTGTTTGACGGGTACCGTGTATTTTATAAGCAGGCATCGGGTCTTGAAGCCGCCTTTGATTTTATAAATCAGCGTATAACAAACAATGAATCGGTTGTGTTTGTGGCCTGCCTGGATGGAGAAGCAGTTGGTTTCACACAAATGTATCCCATATTTTCATCGGTGAGTATGCAAAAAGCCTGGCTGCTGAACGATTTGTTTGTAGCTGAAAAAGCCCGCCGGCAGGGGGTTGCAGAGGCACTGCTGGATCAGGCAAAAGATTTTGGACGGCAAACGGCCGCTGCATGGATAATGCTGCAGACAGCAGAAGACAATTACAAAGCCCAGTCTGTATACGAAAAAAATGGCTGGATAAAAGAACATGATTTCTTTTATACAATACCCTTATAATAAAAAAAATTCCGGATTTATTT
>JAYWIB010000571.1:0-2133 GCA_043789265.1 Chitinophagaceae bacterium | reverse complement strand
ATATGAAAAGGCTTAATTGCTGGAAATGTTTGCTGCTGCTTTCTTCAATGATGGCAGTTGCTGCAATGGTTTAAAAAATTTATTGTGCTATAAAAAGTCACTACTGTCCGGTAGTTTTTTTATGAAAGTGATAGAAAGCAGTGACATTATGCTTTTAAGCGATTTAAATTATTTGACGATTTGGGCTAAATGTCGATTTTTTGCTATTAGATTTAGCAATGAATCAAGGTAGATATATTTTCGCACAGTTATTTGAAACAGTTTATTGGTATGATTTTGATTTATGTGTCAAACGATACCAAGGTAATTTAGGTGTAAAGTCTTTTACCTGTTGGGAGCAATTTTTAGTAATGAGCTTTGCTCAATTCTGTTATCGGGAAAGTCTGAGAGACATTGAATATTGCCTGGAAAGTGTAAGGTCTAAATTATATCATTGTGGAATTAAAAGCCGTATTACAAAGAGTACTTTAGCAGATGCCAACAGAGATAGAGACTGGAGGATTTACGCTGACTATGCACAAATTTTAATTAAAAAGGCATTGCCTATTTATAAAAATGACAATAAGTTATGTGAAGAATTAGAAACAATAATTTATGCTTTTGATAGTACAACAATTGATTTATGCCTACAGCTTTTTCAATGGGCAAAATTCCGAACTACAAAGAGTGCCGTTAAAATGCATGTCCTATTAAATATAGATGGTTCTATACCTGAGTTTATAAGTATAACAGATGGCAGTGTGCATGATGTTAAGATTCTTGATCAACTAAACTATAAGCCAGGCGCATACTATCTCTTAGACAAAGGATATGTATCATACAAAAGGCTATATAAAATTGAAATGAAAAAAGCTTTTTTCGTAACAAGGGCAAAAGTAAATATGGCCTATGTTGTAATTAAAATAAAAAAAGGCGCTATAAAAAGTGGGATTATAAAAGATGAACTCGTTGAATTAACAGGATACTATACTGCCAAAGGGTATCCTAAAATAATTAGAAGAGTTGAGTATGTTGATAAAGAGACCGGAAAGAAATTAATATTCCTATCTAACAATCTTATTGTCAAATCTTTCACAATAGCCAGATTGTATAAGGAACGTTGGAATGTTGAATTATTTTTTAAATGGATTAAGCAGAATTTACGGATTAAAAAGTTTTATGGCAACAATGAAAATGCAGTCAAAGTACAAATATGGATTGCAGTATGTGACTATTTAATAATCGCAATTCTGAAAAAGGAATTGAATCTAAAACCAAGTATGAATCAGATATTGCAAATATTAAGCATCAGCTTATTCGAAAAAACAGCAATCAAAAAATTGTTTGAAAAAGAGGATACTATAATTATTAGTAATCAACAGTCTTTATTTTAAAAAACTACCGGACAGTAGTGAAAAAGCTTTTCTGTTACATGAAAAATTCTTGAATGTAAATACAGATAAAATAAAAATTGAAAGACTGTCCCGTCATTTATACGACCTGGTAAAATTGATGGATACAGAAGCTGGCATTAAAGCTTTAAAAGACCATGAGTTTTATGCAACATTATTAGAACACCGTAAAAGTTATGTAAGGTTGGGCAATGTAGATTATGATACGCTGCACTATTCTACTCTTTCTTTTATACCACCCGATGCAGTAATAGAAATGTTTCGGCAGGATTACAGGGCTATGCAGGCAGCTATGATTTATGGTAATTCTCCTGACTTTGATACAATAGTTAATGAGTTGAAAATATTAACCGGCAGATTTCGCCTCATCAACGAATACCATGTATTGGAAAATATAATTAAAGATGCAGAACTTAAAATTGACAATGACAAAAGTTTTGAAAGTGAAGGAGCCACGTTTAGTACACCTGTTACCTATCTTACAGACATATACAAGCCTGCAAGCCCAACAAACAAAACTATTAGTTACACTGTGGGATTTGTTTGGAAGAAAAGCAAATGGGTATTTGAAAGTATTGCTATAAATCAGGCTTGATAATTCCATTACAATTTCCCTAATATCCCCACCCATTTCTGCATCATTTCCCTCATCGTATTCAATGTTGTTTTATCCGGAGCATGATATTTTGTTTCCATACTACCAAACGAAATTTCATCTTTCTGTAAAGTAGTGAACAGTTTT
>JAYWIB010000570.1:0-7522 GCA_043789265.1 Chitinophagaceae bacterium | reverse complement strand
TATCCGACTGGTTGTTGTGAGAAGTGAGGGTGATATATTTTTCTTCGGTACCGGCTTGAAAGCTGTGGATATAGCGGCTGTTGAGCCGTTCATAATCTTCCTTGATCATCTGGTTATTGCGTACTTTGTTCAGCAGCTCCACAAAGCTTTCTTCTTTCTGTCTGTAGATTTTATTGAGTTCAATCAGCAGCGGTGTTTGCTCTTTCACTGCAAGGCTGTCAAAGAAAAATGGTGAGTTGTAATAATTGTTAAGCAGTTCCCATTCATTTGGTTTTGCCACGGGCGGTAACTGGTATAAGTCGCCGATGAATAAAATCTGTACGCCACCAAATGGTGCTGAATAAGTGCGGCGTACATGTTTAAGAATGCTGTCAATTGCATCCATCACATCGCAACGCACCATGCTTATTTCATCTATCACCAGCAGCTCCATCTTGCGGAGGAGCTGTATCCGTTGCTTTTGAAAACGTATGGTATGCAGCAACTGCGTCCTGCTGTTGTCTGTTGGCAGAAAAGGATGAAACGGCAGTTGAAACAAACTGTGCAGCGTTACGCCTCCTGCATTGATTGCCGCCACTCCGGTGGGTGCTGCCACAATCATATTCTTGGAAGAATTGTCTTTCAGGTATTTTAAAAAAGTGGTTTTGCCGGTGCCTGCTTTGCCGGTAAGGAAAATGCTTTCCTGGGTTTCGGTGATGAAACGGTAGGCCAGGTCAAATATATCATTGCGTTCAATAGTTGCCATACGATTGGTTGTAGCCACAGATTGCACGGATTAACACAGATAAGAACAAATGCAATTAGTAAACTAATCTTTTGTATTCAAGTGATGTTTTACCAAAGTTAATGATTAGGGCAAGTTCTAATCCGGATGCTTTTAGATAATTAAGGGTTTGTGCAATGGCTTCTTCTGTAATGCCGTCTTTGTTTGCTTTTACTTCCACTATAATAGACTTAAATAAAGTGTAGTCGGCGAAAAATTTGTGCTTTAGAATCTTGCCTTTGTATTGTACGGAATGTTCTTCTTCCCTGGTATGCTCCATTTCCTTTTCCATGAACTCTATCTCCATGGCGTCTTTGTAAACTATTTCTGCGAAGCCATAGCCAAGTGTATTGTACACTTCCATGCAGACACCAATAATTTGATACGTATCTGACCTTTGAATAAACTCTGCCATAAAATTTGTTTTGAATTTTGGTAAAGGCCACAGATTTCACGGATTTCCACGGATGTTTTATCTGTGTCAATCTGTTGCAATCTGTGGCAGTGTTTATCAGGCTCTTTCTTTTTCGCCGATAAGGAGCAGTTCGTTGGCAACCACTTCGGTGATGTAGCGTTTGTTGCCGTCTTTGTCATTAAAGCTGCGGTTTACCAGTTTGCCTTCAATGGCAATTTCCTTTCCTTTGGTCAGGTACTTTTCGGCAATCTCGGCCACCTTGCCCCAGGCCACAATGTTGTGCCAGGTGGTTTCGGTTTCTTTTCTGCCGGCACGGTCACGGTAGGTTTCGTTGGTGGCCATGCTGAAACGGGCCATCTTTTTTCCTCCTTCGAGTGTTTTTACTTCTGGTGCTTTGCCCAGGTTTCCGATTAACTGAACTTTGTTTTTTAATGCGTACATGTCTTTAAGTTTTGCCCCCATCCCCTAAGGGGTGACGAAGAAGTTTTTAAATTTTGTTATCTCAGTCTTTCGGCGACGTCAACCGATTGACAGGGCAAAGATGATATGCGGCAGAACCGGTAGCCGGTTTTTATCCGACTACTCCCGAAACTACACGACAAATAAGTGTTTGCACACGGATAAACTTTACTATATTGTTTCCACAAAACCATTGCTATGACTGAAACAGAACACAAAACCTGCCTCGCCTGCGGCAAAACTTTAAAAGGGAGGATTGACAAAAAATTTTGTGACGATTATTGCCGCAATAATTACAACAATCAGCAAAAAGCCAGGAGCAACCACAGTGCTTTTGTACGTAACATCAACAATGCGTTGCTTAAGAACAGGAAGATTTTAGAATCGCTGAAAGGCGACAAAGAAGAGCATGTGAAAGCGAATAAAGAAAAATTGCACGGACTTGGTTTTAGCTTTAAATACCTAACCCATACTTTTAAAAACAAAGAAGGCAAAACATATTTCTGGTGCTATGAATATGGTTACCTGCCGCTTGACAATGATTGGTTTTTAATTGTAAAAAGAAAAGAAGACTAATGGAAGATGCTGCTGGTTTTAACCCTGAACTTTTACAGGAATTGGTGAAAATGAAAATGCCATTTGGAAAATACAAAGACAGCCTGCTTTGTAATTTGCCTGTAAGTTATTTAGAATGGTTTGCAAGAAAAGGTTTTCCAAAAGGGAAACTGGGCATATTGCTGCAGACACTGTATGAAATCAAAATGAATGGGTTGGAATATTTGCTGGAGCCGTTGAAGAAGTAAATGAAAAAGAGCGTTAGTCGGTCAATCTACCAGTTAGTATATCCATTAGTTTATAATTTATATAGTAAATTTCTTTTCCAAATTTAAATGTTTTGAGTATCTCTTTCTTTGCCAATTCTTGCAAATAGGAAGATGCTGCTTGTCTTTTAGCAATATTTTTATCAATCAGGGTTTTAATTTTTACATATGGGAAACTAAAAAGCAATTCGTTCAATTCATATGCTGGAAGTTTTTGGGAAATCTTTTTTATTAAGTCCAGATTTGATTCCTTTAATTCTATAATGGCCTTAATAGTATTTAATGTTGTTAAAGATGTTTCTTTAATTGCATCTAACATAAATTCAATCCATTCAATCCAGTGTTCTTTTTCTGTAACTTCTCTTAGCCTTTTATAGTATTCTTCTTTGTGTTGTATTATGTAAGCACTGTGGTAAAGTAATGGATGTATCAATAAGCCTTTATGTACAAGATATAACACGTTTAATATTCTTCCAGTTCTACCATTGCCATCATGAAATGGATGGATTGCCTCAAATTGATAATGCATCAATGCCATTATTATTAATGGATCTGTATCCTGGCCGTCATTAATAAATTTTTCCCATTCGGCAATTTTTGTTTCAATTTCTGCAGGGTCTGGAGGAGTATAAATAATTTTTCTTGTATTGGGGTTTAAAAGTTTTGTTCCGCTTATATTTCTATATTCTTCTGATGAATTCTTTATTTTTTGCATGATTTTTATCGCCACCTTCCCCGTAAAAACGCCTCTCTTTTTTAACTCATCTATTCCAGTGTACATTGCTTCCCTGTATCTTATTACTTCTTTGGCATTGGGCGGAATGCTATCGAAAGGGCTAAGGATTGCCCGGTATAAATCGTCTTGTGTAGTTACAATATTTTCTATTGCAGAACTATCTTTACTTTCTTGTAGTATAACTGTGTTTAATAATAAATCCGGATTAGGCAATGTTTGACAATAACCCTTTAATTCAGCCAAATATTTATTAGCTTCAATCGCCTTTTTTAAAATTCTTACGTTTTCAAGTTCAATCAATGGCGGAAGACTCTTTAAATCATTAAATGGCACGTCGTTCTTTATCCATGACATATTTGTGTCACATTTACATTATACAATGCTGCAATGTATTTACATTTTTGAAAAATATAAACACAAAAACAACATGTGTTTATAAAGTAAACATATTGTGGATAACTTTCCAGCCTGTTTAAGCCAGTGGATTCTGGATTTTTAATAAGCGAAAATAATCTTATAAACAATTATTAACTCACCAACTGCCCCTTCAAAAACTTATTCCAGTCTTCCAGCATGCGGCCTTTTAATACACGGGGGAACTTGTGCTGTCCGCCTACTTTGCCTTTTGATTTCATAAAGTTCATAAAGGTATCTTCTGAAAGTGCTGTTACAAATACATCTTTTAGTGCATGCCTGCGTTCCACTTCATAGTCGTCATTCAGCTCTTTCAGTTTGGCATCAATGCGGTTACTTAATTCGGCTTCGTTTACCACATCGTTGGTGGCCACATACCAGTGGTGAGCAAAAAAACTGCCGTGTGGTACTCCCGCCACTGTATATTCAGGAATGGAAATATTCAGTTCCTCACTTACCATCTCCACCGCTTTATTCATATTATCTACACTCAGGTGTTCGCCTACCAGGCTCAAAAAATGTTTGGTACGGCCTGTAATAATTATTTCACTTCTTTCTTTATCTACCAGCTTAACGGTATCGCCGATGGCATAGCGCCAGGCGCCGGCATTGGTGCTTATCAATACTGCATAATCTTTGTGTTCCTCTATTTCATGTATCATGTATGCGATGGGGTTGTCCACCATATTTCCGTCGCTGTCAAAATTGTTGTCATCAAAAGGAACAAACTCAAAAAAAATATTGTTGTTGAGCGACAGGTGCATGCCTACCGCATCCTGCCTGTTTTGATAAGCTAAAAACCCTTCGCTGGCCAGGTAGGTTTCAATGTAAGTAATGGGTTTGCCCATCAGCTTTTCAAATCCCTTGCGGTACGGTTCCATGGCAACACCGCCATGTACATAAAAAGCCAGGTTGGGCCATATATCATGTATGTTGTTCAACTGATAGCGCTCAATAATTTTTTCCATACACAATTGCAGCCATGCAGGTACACCCACTATAAATCCTAAATCCCAGTGGGGTGCGTTGCTTACTATTTCTTCCAGCTTTTTCGACCAGTCTTTTTCTTTTGCAATTTTTCTGCCCGGCTTGTACAAGCCAAGGCCCTGAAACCAGAAGGGAATACTTTTTTGCTGTATACCGCTTAAATCCCCTGCATAGTAGGTAGCACTTTTTTGCAGTTGGGTACTGCCGCCCAGCATCAGCCAGCCCTTGCCCACTGCCCTTTTTGGCACATCCTCATATTTGGTAAGGCTGAAAAGTTGTTTAAAACTGGTAATGGTATTGCTGCGTATCAAATCTTTGGTAATGGGAATGTATTTGCTGGAAGCCTCACTGGTGCCGCTGCTGAGGGCAAAATATTTTATTACGCCCGGCCAGCATATATCAGGTACGCCGTCTTTTGCTTTGTGCCACCACTGCTCATATATTTTGCTGTAATTATACGCAGGTACAAGCTGCTGAAATTTTTTGCCGGGATGCCTGCTCATCAATATCTCATCAAAACGGTATTGCTGACCAAACTGTGTAAACCTTGCCTTCTTCAATAATTTTTTAAGCACTTTCAATTGCTGGCTGCGTGGAGTGCTAATGGGAAGGTTGAGTGCCAGCGCAATACTTTTAGGAAGCTTTATATCAATAATGGCCATGCAGCGTTTTTAGATATATTGGTGTAAGCAAATTTAATATTTACTGCTGTCTTATTTACAATAATTTATAAGCGGTATGAAGGTAGCATGCGGCTGCTTATTGCCTGTGCTTTATCTTTACGAAATGTCAATTTTAAATATCGAATTTAAAGCACGCTGTGCAGATGTAAGCCTTGCAGAAAACAGGCTGCAGCAACATCATCCTGTGTTTAAGGGAACCGATAACCAGTTGGACACTTACTTTAATGTACCCGCTGGCCGGATGAAACTGAGGGAAGGCAATATTGAAAATGCTCTGATACATTATGAAAGAGAAAACACGGCAGACAGCAAAGCTTCGCACGTGCTGCTGTACCAGCATCAGCCTGATGAAAATTTAAAAGCCATCCTCAGCAAGGCTTTGGGTGTAAAGGCTGTGGTGGACAAGCAACGCAAAATATATTTTATTGAAAACGTAAAATTTCATTTTGATACAGTAAAAGAACTTGGCACATTTATAGAAGTAGAAGCGATTGACACGGATGGAAGTATTGGCAAAGAAAAGCTGAAAGAGCAATGCGGTCATTACGCAAAGGTTTTGGGGGTGCAGCAGCAGGATTATATTTCAGTTTCGTACAGCGACATGATAATGGAAATGCAGCGTTCAGTTAACATATAGTTTTGCAGCAACTATTATCTGTTTCATTTAAACAAGTTTGCATTACACATTTCGTAAAAAAAGCAGGGTGTACATTTGCTCTATATTTTGCAGCAGCTATTTTTAAAAAAATATAATGAACAAAAACATCCTGCACAGGTTACATTTCAATCATTAACACAAAAAATATAAACATGAAAACAGTTTTTGCCACTGCAATATTTTTATTGAGCGTTTGTCCGGCTATTTCTTTTGCACAAAAGAAATTTGCCATTAAAGGACAGGAAGTTTCTTACACGTCTGCCGATGGCACTGTGCTAAAAGGCTATGTTGCTTACAATGCGGCCCTAAAAGGAAAGCGGCCTGCAATAGTGGTAATACACGAATGGTGGGGCACCAATGCCTATGTACGCAGGCGGGCGGATATGCTGGCTGCATTAGGTTACATAGCCATAGCAGCAGATATGTATGGCGAAGGAAAAAATGCAGCTAATCCCAAAGAAGCGGGTGAACTGGCTGGCCCGTTTTATAGCGATGCTGTACTGACTCAATCGAGAATAGAAGCGGCGGTAAATAAAATTAAAGAATACAAACAGGCAGATACCGCTAAGATGGCCTGCATAGGTTACTGCTTTGGAGGATCTATGAGTTTAACGGCAGCCAAATTGGGCATGGATTTTAAAGGCGTGGTAAGTTTTCATGGAGGCCTTGCAGGCATACCGGCAGAAGAGGGCAAAACAAAAGCACAGATACTGGTATGCCATGGTGCCGCTGATAAATTTATAAGTGACGACGAGATAAAGCAATTCCGCAGTAACCTGGATTCAGCAAATGTGCCATACCGCTTCATCAGCTATCCCGGTGCCACACACGCTTTCAGCAATCCAGATGCTACTAAGATGGGTAAGGAGTTTAATATTCCTATTGCATACAATGCTGCGGCTGACAAAAAAAGCTGGGCAGATATGAAAGTTTTTTTTAAAAAAATCTTCAAATAATTTTCATCAATTATCTGTTATATAAAAGTTGACCGGGAAACATTAATCCATAATAAAAATGGCCGAAGATTTATTGATTATACAAGGCACTAAAGAAGAACAGTACCAGGCACTGCTGCCGCAAATTAATGCATTGACTACAGGTGAGCCTGATTTAATTGCCAACCTGGCCAACATTTGTGCAGCATTGAAAGAGCAATTTGGCTGGCTGTGGACAGGATTTTATCTTGTAAAAATTGAGGAGCTGGTATTGGGTCCTTTTCAGGGGCCGGTGGCATGTACCCGTATACGTAACGGCAGGGGTGTATGCGGCACTGCGTGGCAGCAGGCGCAAACGCTGATAGTGCCTGATGTAGAAAAATTTCCGGGGCATATTGCCTGCAGCAGTTTATCCAAATCAGAAATTGTGGTTCCTGTCATCCGCCATGGAAAAGTAGTGGCGGTGCTGGATGTGGATAGTGAAGTGTATAATAATTTTGATGAAACAGATCAGCAGTATCTTGAAGAAATAATTGCCGGGATTAATTTTTAATAGGTTAATAAAGATTGACCGCATAGATACAATAGTTCTTTGAAATGTCTAAATAAGTTAGTAATTTAGTTCTAAATTATTTAGTTATGTTTTCAACT
>JAYWIB010000569.1:0-2134 GCA_043789265.1 Chitinophagaceae bacterium | reverse complement strand
AAAATAAAGTAGAAGCTGATTTAGAAAGCGGTGTACGTAGTGGGGTGAACGGTACCCCAAGTTTTTATGTTAACGGACATAAGGTTTTAACTTATGATGAAAGTTATGAGTCCTTAGTGAATGCTGTAAAGAAAGAATTGAGAGTGAAATCCTAATGATCTTGTTACTTATTTAATACTATTAGCTGTTGGATGTATGCCTTTAACTATATCTGAAAACAATTGAAATGCGAAGATGACTTAAACAATCAAAGAATTTGAATAAAAAAGGCAAAGTATATTACTACCCCTAACTGAAATTTGTATTTATAACTATAAAATTAAAAAAATGAAAAGTAAAACTCATCATCACTTTGTTAAGATTAACGGAGTGGAAATCTTCTACAGGGAAGCAGGCACTGCAGATGCGCCAGTACTGTTGTTGTTGCATGGTTATCCCACGTCATCACACATGTATCGCAATCTGATTAATGATCTATCCGATAAGTATCATTTAATTGCACCTGATTATCCGGGCTATGGCAAAAGTGAGCAACCTCCAATGAAGGATTTTGCCTACACTTTTGAAAATTTTGCAGCCATTGTTGAAGGTTTGTTAGATCATTTGCAAATCAAAAAATTCAGCATTTACCTGATGGATTATGGTGCTCCGGTTGGTTGGACGATTGCATCAAAATATCCGGAACGTATTGAAACGATTATTGTGCAGAACGGCTGTTGCTACGAAGAAGGATTGGAGACTTTCTGGGATCCAATTAAAGCACTTTGGAAAGACAGGAACGACCAGGAGGCAATTACAAAATGCCGAACTTTTCACAGCCCCGATGGTTTAAAATGGCAATACACACACAGTGTACCCGATGCAAGTGTTGTGAGCCCGGATAACTGGGAAATTGACCTGCGGCATCTGCTTCGTCCGGAAAATGATGATATACAAATTGGATTGTTTTACGATTACAGAAACAACGTAAAGCAATACCCCAAGTGGCAACAATACCTGCGCACAAATAACCCTGAAATGCTGATCGTTTATGGCAAGGATGATTATATTTTTCCCGGTACAGGTGCAGAAGCTTTCAAGAAAGATGTGAAGAACCTGGAGTTTCATTTGTATCCAACCGGCCACTTTGCTTTAGAAAGTTTCGGTGACGAAATTGGAGCGACCATCAGGAATTTTTTAGACAGAAAAGTTGGCGCAGATAAAAAGATGGCAGCAGGAACTGCCAAGGTGTAGAAAAAGCAAAAGTGAGGTTGAATGGTGAAAAGCCCCAATTTGATCGCAGGACTTAGGGCTGCATCAGGGGGCTTTTTTTTAAAGATTAAGTAAAGTTTTTTTTAAATTAAAAAACATGAAGAAGGAATTTTTCAATGTAATTTATATCGGAGGTCCCACGGCAATATTGGAAATTGGGGGACTTCGTATTATGACTGATCCGTCACTTGACCCTGGAGGCAGTGTGTATCATTCGGGCACGTTGGTACATGAAAAAACAATGGGCCCTGCAATTGCTGAAATTGGAAAGATAGATCTGGTTCTTTTAAGTCATGATCAGCATTTGGATAATTTGGACAATGCAGGAAGATTGCTGGTGCAAAAGGTTCCTAAAACATTTACAACTGTTGCGGGATCACAACGGCTAAAAGGTACAGCGATTGGTTTGCATCCCTGGCAAGCTGAAAAGGTTATTACGCCTGATGGAACGGAAATTATTATTACTGCAACACCGGCAAGGCATGGGCCGGCAGGAATCGAGGATTTGCAAGGCGAGGTAACCGGGTTTGTATTATCCTTTAATAATGGCCGATCAGAAATATATTTAACCGGAGATACTACCTATTATGAAGGTGTTGCAGAAGTAGCTAAAAGATTTCATCCACAATACGTATTCATATTTGCTGGTGCAGCACAGGTCAGAGGCCCTTTTAATGTGACCATGGGCACCAATGATGCAATGGATACAGCTATTGCCTTTCCCGAGGCAACTATAATACCCTTACACTACGAAGGTTGGAAGCATTACACGCAAAATGAACAAGATATTAAAACATCTTATGCTGTATTAGGTATTGAGGGCAGGTTAAAAATACTAGAAGCAGGAAAAACAATTAGACTGGAAACTTCAAATAAAAATCAG
>JAYWIB010000568.1:0-2140 GCA_043789265.1 Chitinophagaceae bacterium | reverse complement strand
TTCTAGACAATTGGTAGGCATCCTGTTCACTATAAAAAAGACGGTGGTATTTTCCCTCTCCCATAAACCGGGCTGAGTGCTGCAGAGGATTATATTTCAGGGAGAGCAGGCACTTGTCATGCTGCAAAAGTCTGTATTCATCCAATTCAGCGTGTTGATTGCTTGATAACACCCAGTTCATAAATATGCATTTTAAATTGTAAAAGTTAAATCAATAACCACAAAGAATGCCTGTGGTTTATGTTAGTAACAATAAGTTAATATAGTCTTACAAGAATTCAGCCATTCTATACAGCAACTAACTAAGTTTTTTATTATTTTTTTACTAATTATGTTAGTGTTAATAAAAGAAACCACTTATCTTTGATTTCCAGTTTAATTTTACTACAAACAGTCAGATACATCGCCCCGCAAAGCGGGAATAACAATTAAAAACAACTACAATGAGCAACGCAGAAAAATTAAAGGCACTGAAATTAACAATTGACAAAATTGACAAGGATTTCGGTAAAGGGTCGGTAATGTTAATGGGTGATAAACCACATGTGGAGCAGGAAGTAATATCCACCGGCTCGCTGGGGCTGGATGTGGCGCTGGGTATTGGCGGGTTGCCCAAAGGAAGAGTGGTGGAAATTTATGGGCCGGAAAGCAGTGGTAAAACCACTATTGCCACGCATGTAATAGCAGAGGCGCAAAAGAAAGGCGGCATGTGCGCTTTTATAGATGCAGAGCATGCTTTTGACAGTTCTTATGCACAAAAGCTGGGGGTGGATATTGATAATTTATTAATTTCTCAGCCGGACTATGGCGAGCAGGCGTTGGAAATTGCCGATAGGTTAATTCTTTCTGGTGCATTGGATGTAGTGGTGATAGATTCAGTGGCTGCCCTGGTGCCAAAAAGTGAACTGGAAGGAGAAATGGGCGACAGTAAAATGGGCTTGCAGGCACGGCTGATGAGCCAGGCATTGCGTAAGCTTACCGCCACTATTTCAAAAACCAATTGCTGCTGTATTTTTATAAACCAGCTAAGAGAAAAAATTGGTGTAATGTTTGGCAATCCTGAAACCACCACGGGTGGTAATGCACTCAAATTTTATTCATCCGTAAGGCTCGATATCCGCCGTATGGCGCAAATAAAAGACGGAGATGAAGCGATAGGAAACAGGGTAAAAGTGAAAGTGGTAAAAAACAAAGTGGCACCACCTTTCCGCAGTGCAGAGTTTGATATTATTTTTGGCGAAGGTGTTTCTAAAACAGGCGAAATAATTGATATGGGCGTGGAATTTGGTATTGTGCAAAAAAGCGGCAGTTGGTTTAGCTATGATGCCAATAAACTGGGCCAGGGAAGGGATTCGGTGAAGCAACTGTTATCCGACAATCCGGAAATGTCGGCAGAAATAGAAGGAAAAATAAGGGCTAAAATAGCAGAGATGCAGCTTGCTTAAAAAGTTTATATGGGTTAGTAAATACGGCCGCCTCTTTTGGGGCGGCTTCTTTATGCAGCATACCCTTAATGTTTTGCTGCTATAAATTCTCCATTGGTTTGCTTGCTGCTGCTGCTTACGATGCTTCTGCTGCCTGCAGCGTAAAAACTGCTGCGGATGCCTTGGGGTAATTGCTGCAGTACATGGATAATTTCTTTGAATGAAAAACCATTTTCACAAAAAATAATTTCATCTGCACCAAATTTTTCTAACTGGCTTTTTAATTGAATGGTTACAGATGTATTGGCAAAATTTTCTGCATCAATATTTCCTTTGAGTAAAATGGATGAACCGGTAACCCTTAAAATTTCAGCAGCTTCTTCAGCCGCTTTTTTATTGCCGGCTGTTACACTGCTGTTACGGTAGCTGCCGTACTTCTTTTTATTGCTGAACAGGCCGCTAACCGCTGCTAAACCTGCCCTGAAAAAAATAGCTGTCTGTATAAAAAAAACATAGGCACCTGCGTTTGCCGGAGCATAATGTTTTTGTACAAAAAGGCGCATGGCACCGTAAAATATTTTAAGGTAATTCATCCCCTTTTTTTGTGTGCTTTCGCCTTTAAAGTGAATGATGGTTGTGTCGGCAAAATAATAATTTGCAAAACCCGCCTTTTGAATGCGGTAACTTAAATCAATATCTTCTCCATACATAAAAAA
>JAYWIB010000567.1:0-7542 GCA_043789265.1 Chitinophagaceae bacterium | reverse complement strand
TCATTTCGGCAGTAGAGCATATAATGCCTGCTGCACCCATATCCTGCATACCCACCACCGCATTGGTTTGTATCAGTTCCAGGCAGGCTTCCAGTAATTTTTTTTCCTGAAAGGGATCACCCACCTGTACCGCCGGCAAGTCTTCGGCACTGTCGGCAGTAATATTAGCCGATGCAAAGGAAGCACCACCTATTCCATCTTTACCCGTAGCACTCCCTACAAAAAAAACAGGGTTGCCTTTTACATGGCCAGAAGTGGCAGAAATGGTATGGCCATTTTTTAATACACCCACGCTCATGGCATTTACCAGCGGGTTGGTATGATAGCAGTTTTCAAAATAAATTTCGCCGCCTACTGTAGGCACACCAAAGCAATTTCCATAATGACCAATACCATGCACCACACCTGCCAATAGATGCTGTGTTTTAGCATCAGCCAAATTGCCAAAGCGCAATGAGTTTAAGGATGCGATGGGTCTGGCACCCATAGTAAAAATATCCCTGTGTATGCCGCCCACACCTGTGGCCGCACCTTGAAAAGGTTCAATGGCGCTTGGGTGATTGTGGCTTTCAATTTTAAACACCACGCCATATCCATCGCCAATGTCCATCAGCCCGGCATTTTCTTCTCCGGCTTTTACCAGCATTTTTTTTCCATCCCGGGGAAGCGTCTTTAACCAGCGGATAGAATTTTTGTAACTGCAGTGTTCACTCCACATGGCGCTGAAACAACAGAGTTCATTAAAATTGGGAGTGCGGCCCAGTTTCTGTTTTATCAATTCAAATTCTTCGGCTGTAAGCCTTAGTTCGGCGGCTGTTTGTGCAGTTATTTCCATAATAACATAAAAATAAGTGCGAAAGTACAACCTCAGCAGAATCCACCATAACATATGCAGCGAATATTTTAACTAACTTCCCACATTCAAAAAATTTGCTGCTTGGTTTATATTTTATTCACTGCTTATTTTATCCTGCTTAACTGGCTGCTGTTAAAAAACCGTTTTATAAAAAATGGAGGATTGGCACCTTCGGTGATTGTCTTTATTTTTTCTATCAAAGTAATGGCAGGTTTATTTACCGGCTGGATGCTTAGAAACAATCCGGATGCAGATACCTGGAATTATCATACAGATGCACTGGAGGAATACAGGCTGCTTTTTTCACACCCAAAAGAATATTTTTTAAACCTATTTACAAGCGGCTACCAGCATGGCTACAGCGGCATTTGGGCAACCTCTAATTCATACTGGAACGATCTTAAAACTAACCTTATTGTAAAGATGATATCGGTGCTTGATATATTCAGCAATGGCAATTATTATATTAATGTACTACTGTTTAATTTTTTTATTTTCTTTGGCCACTTTGCGCTTTTCAGGGTTTTTAATGAAGTATATAAAAATAAACGGCCTCTATTAATAATTACCTGCTTTCTGCTTCCCTCTGTGATACTTTTTAGCAACACCTTACATAAAGAAGGCATTATACTGTCCGCTGTTGGCATCATTGTTTTTTGCACACATGCACTACTGAAAGGAAATAAAATTGGGATCAGTAAAATATGCGCTGTAATATTTTCAGTTGTTTTAATTGCGCTTTTCCGCAGCTATGTTCTATTGGCAATGCTGCCTGTATTAGCTGCCTGGATGATAGCAGAGAAAAAAAAGCTGAAGGCATGGTATGTATATTTTGCAGTGTATTCATTTACCGGTTTAATTTTTTTTCTTACACCCACACTGCCCAAAGTTATTGCTGACAGGCAATCCGATTTTTTCAATCTGCAAAGAGCGAACTCATACATAAGTACAGACACACTGCAGCCTACCTTCACTGGTTTTTTACGCAATGCACCGCAGGCGTTGGCCCATGGTTTTACACGGCCATTTTTATCTGATTATCATCTTTCATTTCCTCTCATAATTTTTACAGCTGAGCTTTACTTTTATTTGTTACTTATCATTTTATTTATTTTTTTTAGAGAAGAAAAGATACCCCATAAAAGTTTTATGCTGTTTGCATTGTTGTTCGGCTTTTCCATGTTATTTATTATAGGGTACATTGTACCCGTTATGTGGGCGATTGTGCGGTACCGTTCCATTTATTTACCCCTGCTAATAAGTCCTTTAATATGCACAATCAATTGGCAGAAGATAGAACTTATAGTTAAAATTAAAAATTAAATGCATATTTAATTTTTTGTAATTTTTCTCTATTAAATACAGTAAAATAAAATAAAAAATCATTTTTTGTTTTAAAATAATGTATTTTGTGCCTTCTAAATCAGAAAAAACATGCAATCATTACGTTTTAAGGCAATTGACAATCTAAGTTCCAATTCAGAGGTTAATGTAAAAGCCTCTGCGAAAATCACGGGTATTTTTGGTGAAAATGTTTTTACTTTAAAAACAGCCCGTCAGTTTTTAAGCGACGAAGCTTACAAAAGCTTAATCTCCTCTATTAAGGGCGGTAAAAAAATTGACCGCAGCATGGGCAATCAAATCGCTAATGGTCTGCGAGCCTGGGCAGAAAGTAAAGGTGTAACGCATTACACTCACTGGTTTCAGCCCCTTACCGATTTATCTGCAGAAAAACATGATTCCTTTTTTACATTAAAAAGTGACGGCACTCCTATAGAAGAATTTGAGGGTGGCGCATTGATTCAGCAGGAGCCAGATGCTTCATCATTTCCTTCAGGCGGGTTAAGGGCAACCTTTGAAGCCCGTGGTTACACTGCATGGGATCCTTCTTCACCTGCTTTTATTATGGAAATTGGGCAGGGTAAAACTTTGTGTATTCCCACCATTTTTGTTTCTTATACCGGCGAATCGTTGGATGCAAAAACACCTTTAATTAAAGCACTGGTGGCGCTGGATAAAGCAGCGGTGGATGTGTGTCAGTATTTTGATAAAAACGTAACTAAAGTAACTGCCACCCTCGGTTGGGAGCAGGAATATTTTGTAATTGATGCAGGCATGGTAAATGCCCGTCCGGATATTACCATGACTGGCCGTACAGTTTTTGGTCATGCACCTGCCAAAGGGCAGCAACTGGAAGATCATTATTTTGGTGCTATACCCGAAAGGATATACGCCTTTATGAGAGATTTTGAATCTGAATCTTATAAGCTCGGCATTCCATTGCGGACACGGCATAATGAAGTGGCGCCCTCACAGTTTGAATGTGCGCCAATTTTTGAAGAGGCTAACCTGGCAGTAGATCACAATACTTTACTGATGGATGTAATGACAAGGGTAGCCAAGCGTCATGGCCTGGTGGTACTGCTGCATGAAAAACCATTTGCAGGTATTAACGGAAGTGGAAAGCACAATAACTGGAGCATTGCTACAGATACAGGGGTAAACTTGCTGGCACCTGGTAAAACGCCTAAGACCAATCTGATGTTTTTAACCTTCTTTGTAAACACTATAAAAGCTGTGCATGATTTTGCG
Organism: Chitinophagaceae bacterium; assembly: GCA_043789265.1. GTDB lineage: Bacteria > Bacteroidota > Bacteroidia > Chitinophagales > Chitinophagaceae > Ferruginibacter. Next base: position 4,094 of record JAYWIB010000567.1, on the reverse strand, counting down.
CCGTTGTTAAGGGCATCCATTGCCAGTGCCGGCAACGATCACCGCCTTGGTGCCAACGAAGCGCCTCCGGCAATTATTTCTATTTTTATTGGTAAATATTTGAGTGAGGTATTGAATCAGGTAGAAACACGTGTGGGTGGTAAGTTTGATGAGCAGGATGAAGCCATGCTGAAACTGGATATACACAAAACTATTCCTGAACTGATGCTGGACAATACAGACAGAAACCGTACTTCGCCTTTTGCCTTTACCGGCAATAAATTCGAATTCCGTGCGGTAGGTTCTGCTGCTAACTGTGCCAATGCGATGACTGTATTAAATACCATTGTAGCAGAAACTTTAAAGAACTTTAAGAAAGATGTAGATGCGTTGGTGGAAAAAGGAGAGAAAAAAGAAATCGCTATCATGCATGTAATACAAAAGTATATTGTAGAAAGCAAGGCAGTATTATTTGAAGGCGATGGCTACAGCGAAGAGTGGGCAAAAGAAGCAGAAAAAAGAGGCTTACCCAACGTAAAAACTACGCCGCTTGCGCTGGATGCATATGTTACTGAAACGGCCAAAAAACTTTTTGAAAGCAACAATATTTATACACATGCTGAACTGGAGGCCCGCCACGAAATAATGCTGGAAGCTTACATTAAAAAAGTACAAATTGAAGCAAGAATAATGGGTGAACTGGCTACATCTGTTATTCTGCCTTCAGCAGTAAAATATCAAAACATTCTTATCAATAACATTAAAGGGCTTAAAGAGGCCGGACTTGATGAATCAGCCTATGCTAACCAGCTAAATGTTTTGCAGGATATAAGCAAGCACATAGCTGCCATGAGCAACGGCGTAAAAAATATGATAGAAGAGAGAAAGAAAAGCAACACCATCGGTGATACCAGGGAAAAAGCCATTGCCTATTGCGATAATATCAAAGGGAAATATTTTGATGACATCCGGTACAATGTAGATAAACTGGAACTGGTAGTGGATGATGCACACTGGACATTGCCTAAGTACCGGGAAATGTTATTTCTTAGATAAGGCGCTTAAAGTATTTTGAAATAGCTGGCAAGCAATCGTAAATTACCCCTGGTTAAATTTTTTGGCCGGGGGTTTTTTATGAATATTTATGCGTTTTTACTGATGATGTTCCTTATTAAAATTGCATGCATCATGTATTTTAAAGAAAGAAGTGCAAGTAGAAAATAAGTAATAAATTGCAGCTTTCGTAATAAACGCATTTCAAAATATGTATCCCAATTTATACTACGTTTTTAAAGATTGGTTTGGAGCAGAGTGGCATGCACTTTCTTTTTTAAACACATTTGGTTTAATGGTGGCCATGGGCTTTGTAGTAGCCGCCGTAGTTATTGCAAGCGAATTAAAAAGAAAGGAAAAACAGGGTTTACTTTTCCCCCGTGAAGAATTTATTACAGTGGGCAAGCCTGCCAGCTTTATTGAATTACTCATTAATTTTTTAACCGGTTTTATTTTTGCTTATAAACTGGTTGGTTTGTTTATAGATAAGCCGGCAGAGATGAATCCGCAAACATATATTTTTTCTGCACATGGAAATTTGCCAGCAGGCATCCTTGCAGGAATAATTTTGACTGCTGTAAAATGGTGGGAAAAAAATAAGCAGAAACTGAAAGAGCCGGAAATGAGGAGCGTTAGGATATGGCCGCATGACAGGGTAGGAGACATTGTGATCATTTCCCTGATTTTTGGAATACTGGGCGCCAAGCTTTTTGATAATCTGGAAAACTGGGATGATTTTATTCAGCATCCCATAGACCGAATTTTTTCTGCAGGCGGGTTAACATTTTATGGGGGCCTGATAGTTGCCACCATTGCTATCTGCGTGTACGCTTCTAAAAAAAATATCCGCATCATACATCTTGCCGATGCCATCGCCCCCGCTATGATGATAGCATATGCGGTGGGGCGCATAGGTTGCCAGGTGGCTGGTGACGGAGATTGGGGCATTTATAACAGTGCTTATATTACAGACAGTACCGGAAGAGCAGCACTCACTACCCCTGCTGGTTTTAAAAATCAAGTAGAAAAATATCAGACTTACTTTTTAAAAGGTGAGGTTACTGACCCCGGCACCAGCATCCCTATTGTGGTAACAGACCGGCAAAGCGAAAGCCTGGAGAAAATTCCGCATAAGAGTTTTGCCGCTCCCTCCTGGCTACCTCACTGGATGTTTGCCTACAGTTATTTTCAAAATGTAAATAAGGATGGGATTAAAATTGAGCTTTCGGAAGATGAACACAACAGGGCTTTACCTGTACCTGTTTTTCCAACACCTTTATATGAAATTATTGTATGCAGTGTTTTGTTCCTTGCAATGTGGTTACCAAGAAGGAGTATAAAATATGCTGGAATAATGACTGGCATATACCTGATATTAAATGGCTTAGAACGGTTTTTTGTTGAAAAAATACGGGTTAACAATACCTACACGCTTTTCGGGTTGCATCCCTCACAAGCGGAAATAATTGCCTCCTGCCTGATGCTTACCGGCATTATACTTATAATAGTTGCCCTACAGAAAAAAATTCCTGCATAGTTTTCAATTTTTTATTTTACTTCAAGTTTTGCCATCCATTCTATAAATCTTGCCGCTTATGTAAACCACTATACCTTGCATTGCAAAGTACTTAATTTTGGCCTGTACAATTCAAAACAAAGTATAAAGTATAGCCATGAAACAATTATTATTTCTTTTAGCTTCAATTTCTTTTAGTGTTGCTGCTTTAGCCCAGTTTGCTGGTAATGTAACCGGTTCAATTAAAGATGGCGGCAATCAAAAAATTATTGATGCCACCATTTCTTTAATAAAAGCTGCTGACAGCAGTTTATTTAAAACCGCCCTTACTGACAGGGAGGGGAATTTTATCTTTGAAAACATTCCGCAGGGAAATTATTTAGTCTGCGCCAGTTCCCTTGGCCTCAGTAAAGCGTGCAGCCCCACCTTTTCTATCAGCAATGAAAAAAATAATGTGAATCTGGGGACAATACAACTGTTATGTGTCACCCTATTCAGCATCCTACACATATACAATCATCCATGACTTTGCCGACCCGACCCATCGCTATTTTTAGCACATTGCAAGGCACACAAAACCCAGACACAAAGCCAACCTTGCAAAGAGCTAAAAATGCCAACGCACAACCCACCCACCCCGGCTGACGAATATCTATCATCTTTTGTTCTACACTTCAGCAACAAATTTTTACTGAGCACCCAAGCCCACCCACCACCCAAATGCAACATTGAGCCGACAATTTCTTATTTTGCAAAGTATCTTACACATTATTAGATGATTGACAAAAAAACTTTATCCGAAAGGGACATATGTACCAAGTTTATCACACCAGCTTTGGAAAAGGCTAAGTGGGACAAATTGACCCAAATATTGGAGGAGGTATCTTTCACAGACGGTAAAATTTATGTTCGGGGGAAATTAACAGCAAGAGGAACAAGAAAAAGAGCAGACTATATTCTTTATTTCAAACCCAACATCCCCATTGCAATCATTGAAGCTAAAGACAACAACCATTCGGTAAGAGCAGGTATTCAACAAGGACTTGACTATGCAAAAACTCTTGACATTCCTTGTGTATTCAGCAGCAACGGTGACGGATTTTTATTTCACGACAGAACAGCAACAGACGGAAACATTGAAACCGAAATTAGTTTAGATAATTTTCCAACGCCTGAACAGTTGTGGGAGAAATACAAAAAATACAAAGGAATCGGCACAGCAGATGCAGAGAAAGTTATTTCGCAAGATTATTATTTTGATGGTAGTGGAAGAAAGCCACGTTACTATCAGCAAATTGCAATCAATAGAACCGTAGAAGCTATTGCCAACGGACAGAATAGGGTTTTATTGGTAATGGCTACAGGCACAGGAAAAACTTATACCGCTTTTCAAATCATTCATCGCTTGTGGAAAGCAGGGGCAAAAAAACGTATCTTATTTTTAGCAGACAGAAACAATTTGATTGACCAAACACGGAGAGGCGACTTCAAACATTTCAAAGATAAAATGACGGTTGTAAAACACCGAATGGTTGACAAGAGTTAT